>NZ_JBFANV010000033.1:0-109552 GCF_040674955.1 Nonomuraea sp. NPDC049695
GTGCCGTACATGCGGATGTAGTGGCGTGCCAGGCGATTGGCCTGACGCTCCACGCTGCCGGGGAACAGCGGCGACAGCAGGGGGTCGTCGGCCACGCCGCTCGCGCTGCGCCTGCACGAGAGGTACGGCCTGCTGGTCCCCGCCTCGCTGGCGGCCGGGGCGGTGCTGACGGACGTGATGCGCTTCTCGACCGGTTGGGACGCCTTGGGCTACCTGAACATCGTGTTCGTCTGGATGGCGGTCCACCAGCTCGGCTTCTTCTACGCCGAGGGACGGCTGCGTCACGCGTGGGCACTGGCCCTGGGCGGGTTCGCCGCGGCGGCGCTGCTGGTGGCGTACGGCCCGTACCCGGGCAGCATGATCGGCCTGCCGGGCGCCGAGGTGTCGAACATGGCCCCGCCCACCCTCGCCATGCTGGCCGTCGGGATCGGGCAGGTCGGCCTGGCCGCGCTGCTGCGGCCGTGGCTGGTGCGGCTGCCCACGCAGCGGCTGCTGGACTGGGCGGGCCCGCGCATCATGACCGCGTACCTGTGGCACATGCCGGCCCTGTTCGCGGTCACCGGCGTGGTGGTGGTCCTGCTGGGCATCGACACGCCGCGGCCGGGCAGCGCGTTCTGGCTGATGGGGTGGCCGGTCTGGTTCGGGCTGCTGTGCCTGGTCATGTGGCCGCTGCTGAAGGGGTTCGCCAGGTTCGAGGCGCCGCCCGCGCTGCCGTACGGGCAGGCCGGGTGGGGCGGCACGCTCACGGCGGTCGGCCTGGTCGGCGGCGGGGTTCTGGCGCTCACTGTCGGCGGGTTCGTGCCCGGCGGCGTGCCGTTCCTCGCGGTGCTCGCGCTGCTGGGCGGGCTGCTGATGACGGCGCCCCGGTCACGGGCGTGAGGATCCGGAAACACCCCTGTCACCGGCCATTGGGGAAAATGTGGGCCATGACGAACGTCCGGAACCTTGCCGAGGCCGATCTGCCGGCCGTCGCCGACATCTATGCCCACTACGTGACCGACAGCGTGGCCACGTTCGACGAGAGGCCGCTCGGGCTGGACGCGTGGCGGGCGAAGGCGGACGGCATCGTGGGCGCGGGGCTGCCGTTCCTGGTGGCCGAGGTGGACGGCGCGGTCGCCGGATACGCCTACGTCTCCCAGTACCGCCCCAAGCCCGCCTACCGGCACACGGTCGAGGACACGATCTACCTGGCGCCCGGCCTCACGGGACGGGGGCTCGGCAAGCTGCTGCTCGGCGAGCTGATCAGGAGGACCGGTGAGACGCCCGCCCGCCAGATGATCGCGGTGATCGCCGACTCCGGCGACCCGGCCTCGGCGCGGCTGCACAAGGGGTTCGGGTTCGAGGAGTCCGGACGGCTGCGGGCGGTGGGATTCAAGCACGGCCGCTGGATCGACACGGTGCTGTTCCAGCTCGCTCTTGACCAGAACGGTTCGACCACCCGGCAAACTTCGGCAGGATAGAGGGCGTGAGCCTTCTCGTTGACCGCCTGCCCGAAGACATCGACGCCGAGCCGGACGCCATCTTCGACGCGTTCGTGCAATGGAACTCCGAGCGGGGGCTCACCCTCTATCCCGCCCAGGAGGAGGCGCTCATCGAGGTCGTCTCCGGCAGCAACCTGATCCTGGCCACGCCGACGGGTTCGGGCAAGTCGCTGGTGGCCGCGGGCGCCCACTTCGCCGCGCTGACGCGCGACCAGCGCACCTTCTACACCGCGCCGATCAAGGCGCTGGTGTCGGAGAAGTTCTTCGACCTGTGCGCCGTCTTCGGCACCGAGAACGTCGGCATGATGACCGGCGACGCCAGCGTCAACCCGGGCGCGCCGATCATCTGCTGCACCGCCGAGATCCTGGCCAACGTGGCCCTGCGCGACGGCGCCGCGGCCGACATCGGCCAGGTCGTCATGGACGAGTTCCACTTCTACGCCGAGCCCGACCGCGGGTGGGCTTGGCAGGTGCCGATCCTGGAGCTGCCCAACGTGCAGTTCATCCTGATGTCGGCCACGCTCGGCGACGTGTCGATGTTCGAGCGCGACCTGACCAGGCGCACAGGCCGGCCGACGGCCGTGGTCAAGCACGCCGAGCGGCCGGTGCCGCTGATCTACTCCTACCGGATGACGCCGCTGCACGAGACGCTGGAGGAGATGCTCAAGACCGGGCAGGCGCCCGTCTACGTCGTGCACTTCACGCAGGCGGCGGCCATGGAGCGGGCCCAGGCCCTGATGTCCATCAATATGGCGACGAAGGCCGAGAAGGAGGCCATCGCCGCGATGATCGGCGGGTTCCGCTTCACCACCCGGTTCGGGCGGGCGCTGTCGCGGCTCGTGCGCCACGGCATCGGCGTCCACCACGCCGGGATGCTGCCGAAGTACCGGCGCCTGGTGGAACGGCTGGCCCAGGCGGGCCTGCTGAAGGTCATCTGCGGCACCGACACCCTCGGCGTCGGCGTCAACGTGCCGATCAGGACGGTGCTGTTCACGGCGCTGTCCAAGTACGACGGCAACAAGGTGCGCCGCCTGCGCGCCCGCGAGTTCCACCAGATCGCCGGCCGGGCGGGGCGGGCCGGGTTCGACACCATCGGCTACGTCGCCTGCCAGGCCCCCGAGCACGACATCGAGAACGCCAAGGCCCTCGCCAAGATCGGCGACGACCCCAAGCGGCGGCGCGGCTACGCGCGCAAGAAGCCGCCGGAGGGGTTCGTGGGCTGGAGCGAGGACACCTTCCAGAAGCTCCAGGAGGCCGAGCCGGAGCCGCTCAACTCGCGCTTCAAGGTCAGCAACGCCATGCTGCTCGCGGTGATCAACCGGCCGGGCGACTGCTTCCAGGCGATGAAGCACCTGCTGACCGACAACCACGAGGACCGCAAGTGGCAGCGGCGGCACATCAGCCAGGCCATCGCGATCTACCGGTCACTGCTGGCGGGCGGCATCGTCGAGCAGTTCGCCGAGCCCGACGAGCAGGGCCGGCGGGCCAGGCTGACGATCGAGCTGCAGGAGGACTTCGCGCTCAACCAGGCGCTGTCCACGTTCGCGCTGGCCGCGTTCGACCTGCTCGACCGCGAGTCGCCGTCGTACGCGCTGGACATCGTCTCGATCGTGGAGTCGATCCTCGACGACCCGCGCCAGATCCTGTCGGCGCAGCTGAAGAAGGCGCGCGGCGAGGCGGTCGCGCAGATGAAGGCCGACGGCATCGAGTACGAAGAGCGCATGGAGCAGCTCGCCGAGGTCATGTATCCGATGCCGCTGGAGGACCTGCTGCTCGGGGCCTACGAGACCTACCGGCGCGGCCACCCGTGGGTGGGCGACTACACGGTCAGCCCCAAGTCCGTGATCCGCGACATGTACGAGCGGGCCATGACCTTCGGCGAGTACATCCAGTTCTACGAGCTGGCCAGGTCCGAGGGCACGGTGCTGCGTTACCTGGCAGACGCCTACCGCACGCTGTCGCGCACGGTGCCCGAGCACCTCAAGACCGAGGACCTCGTCGATCTGATCGAGTGGCTCGGCGAGCTGGTCCGCCAGGTCGACTCCTCGCTCATCGACGAGTGGGAGAAGCTCACCAACCCGGCCGAGGCGCTGGAGCAGAAGGACCAGCTGGAGACCAAGGTGCGCCCGGTCACGGCCAACCCGCGGGCCTTCCGCGTGCTGGTGCGCAACGCGATGTTCCGGCTGGTCGAGCTCTGCGCCATCGAGAAGGAGGACGAGCTGGAGGAGCTCGCCCCCGACGTCGACTGGGGCGCGGCGCTGGACGCGTACTACGCCGACCACGAGGAGATCTTCACCGACGCCGACGCGCGCGGGCCCGCGCTGCTGCGGATCGAGGAGGAGAGCGGGCTCTGGAAGGTGCGGCAGACGATCAAGGATCCGGCCGGCGACGGCGACTGGGGCATCGACGCCCACGTCGACCTGGCGGGGTCCGACGAGGAGGGCCGCGCCGTGCTGCACGTGATCGGGCTCAACCGGCTCTGAGGCGCCGCGCCGGGGGCGCTGGGGCTGCCCCCGAAGCCCAATGCAACCCCAGAAAAGCGACAAGCCGTGTGCCGGAACGGACTGGCAAGGGCGCCCCGGCACAGGCCTGTCGATCCAGTGTCGTCCGGATTTCGTCGGGGTCATGTCATGATCGTGTCCCGAGATCGAGACATTTCCCGCGATCAGCAATCGGCGATGGTGCAGACTTTCGCGAGCATGCGGCCGGTGTCCTTGGTCTGCTGCCTGAAGTCGCTCTTGGCAGGCTTGCCCCACTCGCCGGACACCGTGTAGAGGATCAGGGCGTTGGCGCGACGGGTCACGATGGCCCGCTCGCCGCCGACGCCGACCTTCTTGCCCTGGTACGCCTGACCGGTGACCTTCAGCGCCTGGTCGCCGAGGTCCGCAGCGACGGCGGAGTAGCGGTAGCCGGGTCTGGAGCAGGAGCGCGCGGCGGCTGCGAGATCACGCAGGGCCTTGCCCGCGGCCGCGGGCGAGGCGTAGAGGATCACCTGCTCCGACTTGGAGTAGTCGGGCACCGCGGTGTAGGTGAGCGTCCTGGCCTGCGTGCGGCCGCTCTGGCCGAGCTTGGCCTGCTGGCACGGGTTCACGACGAGGTCGGCGCTCTTCTTGCCGCTGGTCGCCCAGTTCGTCTCCGGGTTCTTGTCCTTGGTGGCGGCGGCCTTCTCGTACAGCAGGAAGTTGCCGGGGATGGCGACGGCGACCGCGAGTAACAGCGCTGGGAACATGGGACAAAATGGTAGAGGTGAACGACGAAGAGATCAGGCGCGTCCTCGGGCTCCTCTATCAGGAAGAAACGTTACGGGCCTTCGCCTCCCTGGTGCTCGGCGACACCGACGGCCTGCCGCCCAAGGCGCTGCGGAAGCTGGCCGCCGGCGGTCTGGCGGCGTGTGACGAGAGCGGCAAGTGGCAGGCCACGCCCGAGCGCTTCCGCGAGCTGCTCCGGGCGCGGGCCGAGCCGGGCGAGGAGCTGAGCGCCGAGGAGCGGGTGCTGCGCACGTTCCTGGTGGACGGGCGGCTGACGACCATGGGGATGCGGCGCGACAAGCGGCTGGTGGTGCTGCGCTACATCGCCACGGTCTTCGAGCCCGGCGTGCGCTACCCGGAGAAGGACGTGAACGTGGCCCTGCGGGCCTTCCACGACGACTACGCGGCGCTGCGCCGCTACCTCGTGGACGAGGAGCTGCTGTCCAGGGAGGGCAACGTCTACTGGCGCAGCGGCGGTCACGTGGAGGTCTAGCGGGACCTCAGGTTGCTGGTCCAGGCGTCGAGCTTGGCCTGCCACCCCTCCGGGTCCTCGGGGCGTCCCGGCACGCCCGGCCGCGTCTGCCAGGGCAGCGGTCCCTCCGCGCGCCGGTACTCCACGCCCAGCGCGTCCAGCCGGGGCAGGTGCGCCGCCAGCCGGGCCAGGAAGTCGTCCAGGTCGCGTTCGGGAGAGCCCCACACCGTCTCGGCGAAGGCCGCCAGCCGCGGGAAGGCCATGTAGTCGGCGTGCCGGCTGGAGTCGATCAGCTCCGTCCAGAGGCCGCACTGCGCGCCCAGCACGTGGGCGGCGGCGGGTTCGCCGCGCAGCTCGGCCGGCACCGGCTCGAAGGCGTAGACGTCCTCCAGCGTGAGCACCGGCCCGAACGGCACCGGCTCCGCCTCCCCCGGTCCCTGGCGGTAATCGAGGTAGAGGCTCGTGTTGGAGCAGTTGATCACGTCGTGGCCGCTCCTGGCGGCGGCCACCGCGCCGAGCTCGCCGCGCCACGACGCGACCACCGCGCCGGGCGCCAGGCCGCCCTCCAGGATCTCGTCCCAGCCGACCAGTCGGCGCCCGCGTGCCGTCAGGTAGGCGTCGAACTGGTGGATGAACCAGCTCTGCAACTCCTCCTCGTCCCGCAGCCCCAGCTCGGCGATGCGCCGCTGCGCCGCCGGGCTGGCCTTCCACTGGTCCTTGCGGCACTCGTCCCCGCCGAGCACGATGTACGGGCTGGGGAACAGCTCGAGCACCTCGTCCAGCACGTCCTGGAAGAACTTGATCGTGCTGTCCTCGACGTTGAGCACGTTGTGGCCGACGCCCCAGGTCGTGCGCACCTCCAGCGGCGTGTCCAGGTTGCCGAGCTCCGGGTAGGCGGCGATGGCGGCCTGCGTGTGCCCCGGCAGGTCGATCTCGGGGACGACCGTGACGTGCCGGGCCGCGGCGTACGCGACGATCTCCCTGATGTCGTCCTGGGTGTAGTAGCCGCCGTGCGGGCGGCCGTCCATGGCGCCGTTCCAGCCGGTCTGGCTCTCCTTGCGCCACGCGCCGGCCTCGGTGAGCCTCGGGTGGCGGCGGATCTCGATCCGCCAGCCCTGGTCGTCGGTGAGGTGCAGGTGCAGGACGTTCAGCTTGTGCAGGGCGAGCAGGTCGATGAAGCGGAGCACGTCCCGCTTGGGCATGAAGTGCCGGGCGACGTCGAGGAGGGCGCCGCGCCACCCGAACCTCGGCGCGTCCTCGACGTACGCGCCGGGCACCTCGAAGGGCCCGCGCGCGGCCTTCCTGAGTGCGGCGGGCGGCAGGAGCTGCCGGAACGTCTGCGCCCCGTAGAACGCGCCGGCGGGGCCGCCCGCGACGATCTCCACCGTGTCGCCGACGGTCATCCGGTACGCCTCCGGCGGCAGGTCGCCGAGCGCCAGGGTGATCGTTCCCGAGCCCCCTGGCAGCAGCTGGCCTCCGGTGACGGGGGCGAGCTCGCCGCGCAGCCAGGCGGCCACCTCGCCGAGCGCCGGGTCGGCGGCGAGCGAGGTCTCGCGGTCGAGGACGAACGCACCCGGCCTGGGCTCGTGCTTGACGGGCTTGGGAACGATCAACAACGGCAGACTCCTTTTACTCGCAGGTGATGGCGGCGTCGGCGAAGTCGGCGTGGTCGGAGGTCGCGTTGTCGCCTCCGTTGGTCGCGACCAGCCGGACGTATCGGGCGCCCTCGACGGACGCGGTGACCTTGCGGGCGGGCATGGCGCCGGTGAGCACGCCCGAGTGGGCGACCCGGCCGCCGTCGGCCCAGACCTCGAAGTCGGCCGAGCCCGCCGGGCCGACCTCGTCGTCGATCCCGGCCTGGAACTCCACGGCCGAGCAGCGCCCGGCGGTGTAGAACTCGATCTCGGCGGGCGCGTGGGCGCCGAGGCCCTTGGCGTACGTGACGCCCTCGATGGTGATCGGCCTGCCGTCGCCGGCCGCCTTCTCGCCGTTGCTGGTGTCCTTCTCGACCGGGCCGAAGTAGTTCTTGGCGCTGGTCCAGGCCACGTCGCTGAGGAAGGTCCGCCCCGGGCCCGGCGCCGTCGCGACGGTGACGACGGCCACGGCGCTCTGCGTGCCCTGCGTGAACGTGAGCTCGTAGGTGCCGGGCGCGGCGCCGGCGGGCGGGGTGACGGCCCACTTCACGGTGAGCGTCTCGCCGCCGTCCAGCTTGCCGGCCCTGGCGGGCGTACGCGCGGCGACCTGCCACCCGTCCGGTACGCGCGCCGCGACCTCGACGTCGCGCAGGCGCGCGGTGGCCCCGGTGTTGGTGACCCTGGTCAGGATCTCGCCGCTCCTGCCCGGTTCGAGCACCGAGGGCCGGTCGTCACCGAGGAACTTCGGCGGGTCGGCCTCGAACGTCACCAGCGGCGGCGCCTGCTCGCGGCTCTCGCTCACCCGGTAGAGCAGGGCCGCGTGCGCGGGAACCTGGGCCGCCAGCTCGCCCCTGGACGAGGCGACCGCGCCGCTCCACAGCTCCTCGACCCGGTAACGCGAGGAGCCGAGGCGGGTGGAGATGGTGGCCGCGCGGTCGCTCTCGTTGAACAGCGCGACGGCCCGGTCGCCGCCCGCCAGCGGCTTGGCCAGCACGTGGTACCAGCCGTCGGTCTTCACGAACGTGCCGTGCGCGCCCAGCGGGTCCTGGTCGACCGCGACGACCTTGGGGTTGGCCACGATCGCGGGCGGCGCGGCGGCCGGGTCGGCCTGGAGGATCAGCGGGGAGGCGCCCATCGCCCAGAGCGTGAACTGGGTACGGTACTCGGTCTCGGTCATCCCGCCGCGCCCGGCCTGGATCAGGTCGGGGTCGGCCCAGCTGCCCGCGCCCGCGTACTCGGCCCTGAGCTGGTTGGTCTCCCAGATGTCCACCATGTTCGGGTAGGCGTCGGGGATGGGGCGGTTGTAGACGTTCGTGCGCCAGGTGGTGGCGCCCGCGCCCTTGCCCCAGAGCCACGGCACGGTGCTGCCGTCCTCGTTGTTCATGGCGAACACGACGCCGTCGCCGAGGGCCTGGCGCATGCGCGGGTAGAGGACCTGGGCGATCTGCTGCACGTTCTGACCGGGGAAGTCGGCCGTGGCGACGGTGCACCAGTCGTACTTGACGTAGTCGACGCCCCAGCCCTTGACCTGTTCGGCGTCGGCGGCCTCACTCTTGTAGGAGCCGGGACCGCCGCCGGAGCACGCCTTGGTGCCCGCCGACAGGCTGAGGCCCAGCTTCATGCCCTTGCCGTGCACGTAGTCGGCGAGGGCCTGCATGCCGCCGGGGAAGCGGGTGGCGTCCGGGGCGAGGGCGCCGCCGGTGCGCTGGGCCGCCAGCCAGCAGTCGTCGATGATGACGTACCGGTAGCCGAGCGGGACGAGGGGCACGAGGGCGTCGGCGGCCTTGCGTACCGACACCTCGGAGACCGAGCAGCCGAGCGAGCGGCTGCTCCAGCCCATCGGCGGGCCGGAGGCGGCTTCCGCGGTGCTCGATAAGGGCACGAACGGCAGGGCGAGCAGGGCCGCCGCGGTGGCGGCCGTGAGGATGCGCATGGGTGGTCCTGTCAGACGGGGTTGAGTCTGGCGGCGCCCGGCTCGATGACGAAGGAGCCGGAGGTGTAGGCGGGGGCGTACGGCTCGGTGACGCGCGACAGCGACCGGAAGTCGACCTTCATCTCCTGCTGTGTGATCGTGGTGCGTACGTAGCCGCGGCGGCCGTTGAAGAACTTCACGTGCGGGTTCTCATTGAGCAGGACCTGCGTGTTGGGGTACTCGTCCAGGCCGTTGCCGGCGCTCGTCACCGAGGTGGTGACCAGCTCCACGGCGACGGACTTCGACCCGGGGTCCTGGTAGTCGCGCTTGACCTCGCCGGCCCAGTGGGAGTGCACGTCGCCGGTGAGCACGACGGCGTTGCGCTTATAGGTGTCGATGGCGGCCGCCAGGCGGTTGCGGGAGGCGACGTAGCCGTCCCAGCCCTCGTTCGAGTAGCCCTTGCCCTCGCCGTTCGTCCAGTCCATCTCCATGAGGAAGACCTGCTGGCCGAGCAGGTCCCAGGTGGCGCGCGAGCCCTTCAGCTCGCCGTCGAGCCAGGCCTCCTGGTCGTGGCCGAGCATCGTCCGGTTGGGCTCGAGGCGGTCGAGGCAGTCCGGGCCGATCGTGCCGCTCTTGCCGGTGCACGCGTACAGGTCGCGGTACTGGCGGGTGTCGAGCAGGTGCAGGTTGGCGACCGCGCCCCAGCGGATGCTGCGGTAGAGCTTGAGCGCGGAGCCATGGGGCTTCTGGGCGCGGCGCAGCGGCATGTTCTCGTAGTAGGCCTGGAAGGCCGCGGCCCTGCGCGCGAGGAACGGCGGGTCGGGCTGCTCGGGCACGTCGCCGGCCCAGGCGTTCTCGATGTCGTGGTCGTCCCACACCACGACCCAGGGGGCGATGGCGTGGGCCAGCTGCGACTCGGGGTCGGCCTTGTGCTGGGCGTGCCGCAGCCGGTATCCGGCCAGGTCGAAGCACTCGCCGCCGGCCTGGTCGCGGACCGGGTACTTGTAGTCGCCGTACTCGTAGATGTAGTCGCCGAGGAAGGCGATCAGGTCGGGCTGGTCCTCGGCCATCCTGCGGTACGGCGTGAACCAGCCCACCTGGTAGTCGGCGCAGGAGGTGAACGACAGGTTCAGCGCCCGGCCGCGGGTGCCGGGGGCCGGGGCGGTGAGGGTGCGGCCGACGGGGCTGATCTCGCCCTCGGCCCTGAAGCGGTAGAAGTACTCGGCGCCGGGAGCGAGCCCTTCGAGCTCGACGTGGACGCTGTGGGCGGCGTCGGGGCGGGCGACCTCCACGCCGGCCCGTACGACATGCCGGAAATTTTCGTCTTTGGCGAGCTGCCACTGGACCGGCACCGGGCGGCCCGGCATGCCGCCGAGGCCGTCGAGCGCGATCGGGTCCACGGCGAGCCGGGTCCACAGGACCACGCCGTCAGGCGTGGGCTCGCCCGAGGCGACGCCGAGCTGGAAGGGGTCGGAGAGAGGGGCGCGACGGGCCGCCGCGCGCACTGGAGGGGTGCCCAGTGCGGCGGAGAAGCCCAGGCTCGCGCCCCCGGCGAAGAGCGAACGCCGGGTGATCATGGGGGGTTCCTTACTTGACGGTCGCGTTGCCCTCGGTGACGGCCTGGTCGGCGGCGGCCTGCGGCGTGAGCTTGCCGAGGTACATCTCGTTGAAGATCTGGTTGAGCTTCGTCTCGAAGCCGGTGAAGCCGGTGGTGATCGGCAGCGGGAAGGTGGAGCCCTCGGCCTCGTTCACGAACGGCGTGACGTCGACCTTCTTCGACTTCCAGTAGTCGACGTAGCCCTGGCTGAGGCCGTTGAGCGCGGGGAGGACGTAGCCGCCGTCGGCCATCATCTTCTGCGGCTCCTGCGTGCCGAGGTATTCGGCCAGCTTCATGGCCTCCTTGGGGTGCTTGCTCTTGGCGTAGACGGCCTCGGCCAGGCCGTTCAGGTTGACCGAGCGGCCCTTCGGCCCCTCGGGCATGGGCGCGACGCCCATCTCGAACGTGGCCTCGGGCGCCACGAACGGCAGCAGCGCGTTGTTGGCGGGGAACATCGCGACCTGGCCCGCCTTGAACATGTCGGTGACCTTGCCGGTGGGCGGGTTGGTCTGGGTGGCGGGCGGGGAGACGTGCTCCTTGTTCACCAGGTTGACCCCGAACTGCAGCGCCTGCACGGACGCGGGGTCGTTGAAGGCGTACTTGCCGAAGGGCTTGTCGACGAGCTTGCCGCCGTTCGAGACGACCCAGTTCATCCACTGCGTCTGGTAGTGGTTCCAGGAGGCGAAGCCGTACGTCTTGACCTTGGCGGGGTCGAATCCGGCGTCGCCGGGGTGCTTGCCGGCCTCGTCCACGGTGAGCTTGCGCGCCGTGTCGAGCAGGGTGCCGCTGCCGTCGGCCGCCCAGGTCAGCTTCTCGGGCATCTCCACGCCGGCCTTCTTGAACAGGTCCTTGTTGTAGAGCAAGCCGACGATGCCCCAGTCCTTGGGGACGCCGTACAGCTTGCCCTGGTAGCTGAAGGAGCCGACGACGGTCTGGTGGTACTTCGACGCGTCGACCTGGACCGGGCTGAGGACGCCCTTGGTGACGTACTCGGGGAACTGGGTGGGGGTCATCCAGAACACGTCCGGCGCGGTGCCCGCGACGACGTCGGCGGTGAGCTTCGTCCAGTACTGGTCGTACGGCAGCAGCTCGATGTTGACGTCGATGCCGGGGTTGGCCTTCTCGAAGGCGGCCATGACCTTCTCGTAGCCGACCTTCTGCTGGTCGTCCCAGAGCCGGTAGGTCAACGTGACCTTGCCGGACTCGCCGCCGGACTCTCCGCCGCCCGAGCCTGAGCCGCACGAGGTGAGGGCGAGCAGGACGGCGCCGAGCAGCGCCCAGCGAATCGGGGGGTTGTGCAACATTCGCTGACCTCTTCTTACTTGAGACCGGTTTCTCACTTGAGACCGGTAAGGACGACCGATCTGACGATGTGCTTCTGGAAGAAGACGAAGACGGCCACCATCGGCACCAGCGCGATGAGGCTGCCGGCCATCATGAGGTTGTAGTCGACGCCGATGCCCTGCTTGAGCGTGGCGATGGCCACCGTGATGACCTTGGTGTCGTCACCGCTGGTGATGATCAGCGGCCAGAGGAAGCTGTTCCACGAGGAGATCACCGTGATGATCGCCAGCGTGCCGAGCGCCGGGCGGCAGAGCGGGAGCATGACGCGCAGGAGGATCGTCAGCGGCCCCGCCCCGTCGATCCGCGCCGCCTCCTCCAGGCCGGCGGGCAGGGTCTTGAAGAACTGCCGCATCAGGAAGATCCCGTACGGGGTGCCGAGCACGTACGGGGCGAGCAGGCCGTACCAGGTGTTGACCAGCTCCAGCTCCCGCATGATCAGGAACAGCGGGATCATCGTGACGGCGCTCGGCACCATCATCGTCGCCACGAACAGCCAGAACAGCACGTCCCTGCCCCGGAAGCGGAGCCGCGCGAACGCATACGCGGCGAACGTGGTGAACACCAGCTGGCCCGCCGTCAGCAGCGCCGTCATCACGGCCGTGTTGAGCAGGTAGCGCGGGAAGTCCCCCGCCAGCATCTTCGCCAGGTTGTCCGCGGTGGGCGGCAGCCCGGGCAGCCAGGGGGCCGTCCCGCTCAGCTGCGCCTGGGTCTTGAAGGCGGTCAGCACGACGAGCAGGTACGGGAAGACGGAGACGAACGCACCGACCGCGAGCACGGCGTACAGGAGGATTCGCTTGGCCATGGTCTTCTCTCAGCTCAGGTCGTAGGTGGTGCGCTTGCCGAAGAACCTGACCTGCGCCATCGTCACCAGGAAGATGATCAGGAAGAGCAGCGTCGACAGCGTGGCCGCGTAGCCGAAGTCGAACTCCTTGAACGCGGTCTGGAAGATCCTGAAGTTGATCACTTCGGTGGTGTGGCTGGGGCCGCCGTCCGTCATCGCGTACACGGTGTCGAACACCTGGAAGGAGCCGATCAGGTTCGTCACGCTGACGAAGAACATCGTCGGGTTGAGCAGCGGCAGCGTCACCCGCCAGAACCGCTGCGCCGGGGTGGCGCCGTCGGTCTCGGCCGCGTCGTGCAACTCCTTGGGGATGCCCTGGAGCCCGGCCAGGAAGAACAGCATGTTGTAGCCGGTGTACTGCCAGACGCTGACCAGCGCGACGGCGGGCAGCGCCCACGTGGGGTCCGAGAGCCAGTCGGGGCCGGTGACGCCGACCAGGGCCAGGGCGCTGTTGATGGCGCCGTCGCGAGGGTCGAAGATCCAGCCCCAGATCAGGGCCAGGACGATGGGGGTGGCCATCCACGGGACGACGAAGAGCGAGCGGTAGAACCTGACGCCCTTGACGCGCTGGTTGAGCAGCATGGCCAGGCTCAGGGCGAGGACGGTCTGCAGGGGGATGCAGAGCAGGACGTACGCGATCGTCACGCCGAGCGAGTGCCACGTCTGGCCGTCGCCTGCCAGACGGCGGTAGTTGTCGAGGCCGACGAACGTCGGGTCCGAGAGCAGCTCCCAGTCGAAGAGGCTGAGGACCAGCACGATGACCATGGGCAGCAGCAGGAAGGCCAGCACGCCGAAGAGGCTGGGCGCCACGAACAGGTACGCGTGCCAGCCGCTCCCCCGCCTGCGCCGCCCCTTCGCCACCTGGACGTCCGTCCCGAGGCTCCGCTCCGCGGTGTGGCTGGTCACGACGGGTCCGTCGCGGTCGGGACCATGAGGCGCCTGGTCGTCTCCAGGCCCCAGTCGTCCAGGGACGCGATCGGGTCGCTCGATCCGCGCAGGCCGCCCGTGCCGGCGATGTGGGCCGCCCACTCCTCCCGCGCCTCCACCTCGGGGCGCAGGATGATGCAGTCGGGGTCGTTCACCCACCACCGGGCGTGCAGGAACTCGCGGGCCGCCCCGGTGAGGCGGGCCCCGAGCTGGGAGGGCTGGCTGATGTCGCCGGACTTGGGCTGCACGGTCGGCGCGATGTCCGGGCTGACCCGCATGATGTCCACCAGGCCGATGCTGGGCAGCATCGGCGCCCCGCACCCGTGCAGGGTCGCGTTGGCGCCCGCGCCCCGGCGGATCAGCTCCAGGCCGCGCCGGTACGCGGCGATCGGGTCGAGGTCCTCGTGCCGCTCGCCCGCGAGCGCTCCCGCGTAGACGAAGTCGAGCTTGAAGTGGCTGAGCCCCATCGCGCTGAAGGTGCGGAAGACGTTCACCAGGTGCTCGGCCGCCTCCGGGTGGGTGACGTCGAGCACCGCCAGCTCCTGGTCCCACATGCGGCCCGCGTACGCGCCCCGGACCAGCCAGTCGGGGTGCTCGCGGAAGATCCGGCTGCGGTGGCCGACGAGGAACGGCGCGGTCCAGATCCCGGCCCGTCGGCCCGCGTCCGTGACGGCGTCCACGGCCCGCGCCAGGGAGCCGAACCCGGGGCGTCCCTCCAGCCAGTCGCCGATCTCGGCCTCGTAGCCGTCGTCGATGAGGAACATGTCGGCGCCCAGGCCGAGCCGCTCGGAGAGCTTCAGGTTCTCGATGACGTCGGCGTCGGTGACCTTGTCCCAGTAGCCGTACCAGGTGCACCACATGGGCGGGACGGCTGGGAACGTCCGGGGTTCGGCCATGGTGTCCGCCCAGTCGCGCAGGGCCTGGTCCAGGCCGCCTTCCACGCGGTGGTGGCGTACCGGGCCGTCGGCGGAGACCACCAGGCGGCCGCCCTCCTCGCGCGCCCTGATCGACGGCGCCTGGAGGGGGTCCGGCGCCGACCAGAGCTCGACGGACCCGTCGCCCGGCTCGACGGCCAGCAGCCCCTCACCCTGGAACACCCCGTCGGGGATCGGGGTCTCGGGGCGGTAGGCGAGAATCTGGATGGTCTCGTCGGCGGGCCGGGGCGGGGTGTCCGTCAGGCGGTACGCGCCCGTGGGGCTCCACGACTGCCAGCCCTGCTCGAACACCCGGGTCTCACCAGGGCCACACCTGATCTCGCCGACGTCAGCGAAGGCCATCCTGATTCCTCTCGACTTTCAAAGGAGCCCTTCATTAGTAGCACCGGCGCTTGCGCGGGGTCAATGACCGTCTTTTCCTCGTGATAACGGGAGATGTGCGGGGCGTGCACACCGGTCGATCGCTGGCATAATCTGTGGTTACAGAGGAGACCTACTTAAGGACGGCGATGGCGGACGTTCGCGGCGGCGACCTGTCCCGGCTGCGGCAGCTCAACTCGCTGACGGCCATCCGGGAGCTGCGCAGGGCGGGCCCACTCACCCTGTCGGCGCTCGCCGAGCGCACCGGCCTGTCCCGGCCGTCCATGAAGGAGGTCACCGACGAGCTCATGGAGCTCGGCTGGGTGGAGGAGGTGCCGCCGAGCCCCGGCACCATGGGCCGGCCTGCCCGCCGCTACCGCTTCCGCGCCGACAGCGGCTATCTGGTCGGGGTGGACATAGGGGGCCACAACATCCGCGCCGCCCTGTCCGACCTGGACGGCGAGATCCTCGCGGAGACCCGGCAGCCGGTGCTGCCCGACGCCCCGATCGAGGAGCGCCTGGCCGCGATCGAACGGGCCGTCTCCGGGTGCCTGGCGCTCAGCCGTACGTCGGTCTCCGACCTGTGGACGCTCTCGGTGGGCACCGTCGGCGTGATCGACGTCGAAGGGCGCGTCATCTACTCGGCCGCCGTCCCCGCCTGGCGGGACCTCGACCTGGCGGGCAAGATGCGGGAGATGTTCCCCTGCCAGGTGCTCATCGAGAACGACAGCCGCCTGGCCGCCATGGCCGAGTCCAGGCGCGGGGTGGCCAAAGGCGCCAGAGACGTGGTGTTCCTGCACGTGGGGCGGCGCATGGGTGCCGGCCTGATCATCGGCGGGAAGGTACACCGGGGGTTCGGGGCGGCGGCCGGGGAGATCTCCATGCTGCCCGAGGCCCGCTGGTTCGACGCTCCCGAGCACCTCAACACCTGCCCGTCCGTCCCCGAGGGCACCCCGCCCGAGGACGCCGCCGGGTTCACGCTGGCCGCCGCGCGCAACGGGGATCCTGCGGCGATCGCCTCCGTCGAGCGGTACGTGGACGACCTCGCGGTCGGCACGGCCGCGATGGTGCTCATCCTGGATCCGGAGATGGTCGTGCTGGGGGGCGGGTTCTCGCGCTCGGCGGACGTGCTGCTGGAGCCGCTGCGGGAGCGCCTGGAGCGCACGTGCATGCGCATGCCGGAGGTCCGCGCGTCCACGCTCGGTGACGAGTGCGTGGTGGTGGGGGCCATCGACTACGCCGTCGACCACCTGGACGACCAGCTCTTCACCCCGGACAAGGGCCCCCTCCCCGTCACCCGCTAACCGCCGCGGAGCCGGGCGCGGTAGTCGCGGGGCGGCAGGCCGTACTCGCGCTTGAACGCCCTGCTGAAGTGGAACGGGCTGACGAAGCCGGACGCCACCGCCACCTGCCCCACGTCCAGGTCCGTCACCTCCAGCAGGCTCGCGGCGTGCCGTACCCGAGCCTCGCGGACGGCCTGCATCGGCGTGCGTCCGGTCTCGGCGGCGAACAGGTGGGCGAGGCGGGACGGCGAGAGCGCGACGGCGCGGGCCAGCGAGGCGACCGAGTGCGGCGCTCCGGGCTCGGCGGCGATGAGCGCGAGGACCCGGCGTACCCGCTCGTCGCCCTCGTCGGACCGGCGCGCCCCCTGCGGCCGGGCGGAAGCGGTGGCGAGCACGAGCACCTCCTCGACGGCGCCCAGCACCAGCTCCCTCGCCGCTCCCGCCACGACGACCGCGGGGCTCGGGGCCACGGACACGGGAGGAAAGGGCGTGTCGGGGACCCAGCGGGCGTCCTGGAGCGCCCGCTGGAACGCCAGCCCGATCCGCTCGTGCACGCCTGCGGGCACTCCCCCGACCAGGTGGCACCCGTCGGCGAGCGCGTACGGCCCCAGCCAGGCTCCCCACGAGGGCCGCGGCTGGAAATGCACCCACCAGAAGCGCCACCGCTCCTCCCCCGCCAGCACCCGGTAGTGCTGCGGCACCCCCGAACCCAGCACCACCAGATCCCCGGCCCGGGCCGCCGACGACGCCCCGCCCTGCTCCACCAGCCCCGCCCCCGCCTCGGTCCACAGCAGCAGCCAGCTCGGGGACCCGGTGGGGCGGCGCGTGGCGTAGCCGGGAGCCTTGTCGTAGTGGCCCACGATCGTCAGCTCGGCAGCAGGAACAGACAGGTCCTCAGCGGTCACAGGCATACCGTTCCACGATCCGCCTCCTTAGCGTGGAAGACATGAGGCTCAACGACTTCCACGATCAGGGATTCTTGCTGGTGCCCGGACTCCTCGCTCAGGAAGAGGTGGCCGCGCTGCGCGACGAGTTCATGGCGCTGCACGCCGGAGGACCCATCCCCGGGCATTTCTCCCCCCAGCCGCAGGAACCCGGCCGGCCGTACGACATTCTCCGTGACTACCCGCGGATCATGCACCCCCATCAGGTGAACGACCTGGCCCTGCGCTACCTGCTCGACACGCGCATCGCCGCCATACTCCGCGACCTCCTGGGCGAGGAGCCGATAGCAGCCCAGAGCATGTTCTACTTCAAGCCGCCGGGCGCCAGGGGCCAGGCGCTGCATCAGGACAACTTCTACCTCCGGGTCGAACCGGGCACGTGCGTGGCCGCGTGGGTGGCGCTCGACCGGGTGGACCGGGCGAACGGCGGCCTGGAGGTCGTGCCGGGGACGCACCTGATGGACCTGTTCTGCCCGGAGGAGGCCGACCAGGACATCTCGTTCACCAAGGAGTACGTCCCGCCGCCCCCCGGCCTGGAGCGGGTGCCCGTGGACATGGACCCCGGCGACGTGCTCTTCTTCAACGGCAGCCTGGTGCACGGCTCGGAGCCGAACAGCACGGCCGACCGCTTCCGGCGCAGCTTCATCTGCCATTACGTCGGGCGCTCCGCCGAGCGGATCGCCGAGTACTACCCGACCCTCACGATGTCGGGCGAGCCCGTCCAGCTGGAGACGGCCGTCGGCGGGGGTCCCTGCGGCACCGAGGCCACCGGCCCCCACTAACCCCCGGAGATGTCGGACTCGGCGTCACCGTCGGGGAGCGCGCAGTCCCAGGGGTCGTCCAGCCACCCGTCCGGAAGAAGCACCTTGGACCGCTCCCCCGACTTCCCCCGGGGCGTGTCCGTGTTCGGCGGCCACGGCTGATCGTGCTCCAGCTTCGCCAGTCCTTCGCGCAGCCCGTCGAGCGACTCGGCCGTGGCCAGCTCCCGCCGCAGCTCGCTCCCGACCGTGAACCCCTTCAGGTACCACCCGACATGCTTGCGGAAGTCGGCGACGGCGTACCGCTCGATGTCGAAGCACTCGGTCAGCCCCTCGGCGTGCCTGGCCATCACCTCGGCGACCTCGCCGAGCGTCGGCCGCGCCCGCTCGGGGCTGCCGTTGAACGCGTTCTCCAGGTCCTTGAACAGCCACGGCCGCCCCAGGCAGCCGCGCCCGACGACCACGCCGTCGCATCCCGTACGCGCCACCATCCGCAGGGCGTCGTCGGCGCACCAGATGTCCCCGTTCCCCAGCACGGGGACGTCGGGAACGGCCTCCTTCAGCCGGGCGATGGCCTCCCAGTCGGCCACGCCCCCGTAATGCTGCTTGGCCGTACGCGCGTGCAGCGCGATCGCCGCGACCCCCTCCTCGGCCGCGATCCGCCCGGCGTCGAGATACGTCAGATGATCGTCGTCGATGCCCTTGCGCATCTTCATCGTCACGGGCAGCGGTCCCGCGTTGGCGACCGCCTCCCGCAGGATCCGCCGCAGCAGATTCCTCTTGTACGGCAGCGCGGACCCGCCGCCGCGCCTGGTCACCTTGGGCACGGGGCAGCCGAAGTTCAGATCGATGTGATCGGCCAGATCCTCCTCGGCGATCATCCTGGCCGCCCGCCCCACGACCCCGGGATCCACGCCGTACAGCTGGATGCTCCTGGGCCGCTCCGACTCCGCGAACCTGATCATCCGCAGCGTCTTGGGATTGCGCTCGACCAGCGCGCGCGTCGTGATCATCTCGCACACGAACAGCCCCGCGCCCTGCTCCCTGCAGAGCACGCGGAACGGCGCGTTCGTGATGCCCGCCATCGGCGCGAGCACCACCGGCGGCCAAACCTCAATCGGCCCAATCTTCACTTCGACAGTTAACCGCAGGTCGGTCCGTAACGGGTATTCGCGGATAGGGTGTTATGTGGATCGTCGTTGGAGGGGACGGATGCTTCTTCGCGTGCGCTTGGCGCTGCCCGACAGGCCGGGGTCCCTGGCACAGGTGACCAAGGTCCTGGGCGTGGCGGGCGCCGACATCACGCAGGTGACCGTGCTCGACCGGGGCGCCGGCTCGGCCGTCGACGACATCACGATCTTCTGTCCGGAGAGCACGCCCCGGCAGTCTCTGGTCAAGAGCCTGGAGACGGTGGACGGCGTCGCGGTCGAGGGCATCTGGACCACCAGGGAGGCCCCCGGCACGTACCCTGAGCTGGAGATCCTCAAGTACATCACCACGGCGGGCGACCGGGCCCTGACCACGCTCGTCGACTCGCTCCCCGTCCTGTTCAGCGCCGACTGGGCCGCCACGACGTCCGGCGATCGCGTCCTGTACGCGAGCTGGCGCGCCCCGAAAGACCTGACCGTCCCGGAGCAGACGCCCTCCCGCCCGACGGCCCTCACCCTTGAGGACGACCTCCACGCCATCCACGCCCCGCTGCCGCCCCTGGCCCTCTCCCTCATCCTGGCCCGCTCGGAGGGCCCGGCCTTCCACCGCATCGAGGTCCACCGCCTCACCCGCATCCTGGAGATCTTCCTCAGCCTGCCCGCCACGGAGCGCAGCGTGGCCCGGCAGCTTCGCAAGTAGGGCGCACTCCGCACCCTGCCGTGGACCGCTGAACGCGGCCCACGGTGAGCATCTGGTCGGCAAACGCGCTAGAGTTATCGAAGCAACGCGGAAGTGGCTCAGTGGTAGAGCATCACCTTGCCAAGGTGAGGGTCGCGGGTTCGAATCCCGTCTTCCGCTCGGAGAGATTCGACTCGGTGGAGTGGCCGAGAGGCGAGGCAGCGGCCTGCAAAGCCGTCCACACGGGTTCAAATCCCGTCTCCACCTCCAAGGGACGATTAGCTCAGCGGGAGAGCGCTTCCCTGACACGGAAGAGGTCACTGGTTCAATCCCAGTATCGTCCACCATCCATGAAAGCCCCAGGACGCGGCACCTGCCGCAGCCTGGGGCTTCTTGTTTGTCCAGAGATGGCAGCGCTATGTAACCATTGGGTTACTGATCACTTCACCCTGTTGTTCGGAGATCACAACAGATATTTGATGAGGGCGCTCGTCGCATAGCAGCCCCATCCACGCAAAGGGTGTAGATGACAACAACCCTCCCTTCGTTCCCCGCTGCGAACGAAGCGCCCCTCGACACCTGCGTCCGGCTCCGGGAGATCGGCCCCGTGGTCCAGGTGGAGTTCCCCGGGGGCGTGCCCGCCTACCTGGCACTGACCCACAACGCCGTACAGGAGATCCTCGCCGGGGACAACACGACCTTCCTCAGGGATCCAAAGCACTGGCCCGCCCTGTACGACGGATCGATCCCCGAGGACTGGCCGCTGCGTGCCATCGTCCAGGGCGGTCACCTGGCCACCAAGGACGGCGACGACCACCGGCGGCTGCGCGGCCTGGTCGGCAAGGCGTTCACGCCGGCCCGGGTGCGGGCCCTGGAGCCGCGGGTCCAGCAGATCATCGACGGCCTGCTCGACGACGTGGTGGCCGCCGGTGACGGCGTCGATCTGGTTCCGGCCTTCACCGAGGCGCTGCCGATGTGGGTGATCTGCGAGCTGTTCGGGGTGCCCGCCGAGGACCGGCTCCGGCTGCGCAACTGGACCGCCACGCTGCTGGCGCACACCACTCCGCCGGAGGTCGCGTTCGAGACGCAGAACAGCCTTCAGGCCTACCTGCACGCGCTGGCGGAGCGCAAGCAGCGCGAACCGGGCGACGACCTCACCTCCGGCCTGGTCCAGGCCCGCGACGAGGGCGACAAGCTCACCACCGACGAACTGGTCGGCGTGCTCTGGCTGATGCTGGTCGCCGGCCACGAGACCACCGTCCACCTCCTCGGGCACGCGATCGTGGCGCTGGCGCAGAACCCGGGCCAGCTCGAGCTGGCCAAGGCCGAGGACCGGTGGGACGACGTGGTCGAGGAGACCCTGCGCTACCGCCACTCGGTGATGATGACCAGTTTCCGGTTCACCGCGGAGGACGTGACCATCTCCGGGGTGCACATCCCCAAGGGCAACGCGGTCGGCGTGGTCTACCAGTCGACCGGCATCGACCCGGAGGAGTACGGCGAAACCGCGGACCAGTTCGACATCACCAGGAAGCAGACCGGACACCTCGGGTTCGGCCACGGCCCGCGGTACTGCATCGGCGCGCCGCTGGCCCGGCTGGAGAGCCGGCTGGCGCTCGCCTCGCTGTACCGGCGGCTGCCGGAGCTGAGCCTGGCGATCGAGCCGGGGGACATCCCGTACTCTCCGTCGTTCTTCACGGTCGGACCGCTGTCCTTGCCGGTCGACCTCGGTCCCGTGCGGCCCTGACGTACCGCCGTCGATCCCGGCGGCCCGCGGCTGCCGGGATCGACCTGTCCGCTCATCCAGCAGCAACGGACCGGCGATTTGAACGGGTACAGCTTCACGCCGACGCGGACGTTGCGCACCCGGCCCTAGCAGCCGGCGGAGTCGGTGGCTACGACGCTGTAGCCCTTTTCCATGCGCGGCGCGCGGCCAGTACGAGCAGGAGCGCCGCGCCGAGCCCGAAGACGAGGTGGCTGATCAGGTTGACCGCCGGTGTGGCCGCCACCATCGGATGGGTGAAGAAGGTGTGCCAGACGTAGGTCAGCAGCGCCCCACCGGCCAGCGCCATCCGGTGCCTGCCGTCCCACCCCTGCCTCGCCGACCAGGTCAGCGCCAGCACGGCCATCCCCGCCTCGGACGCCACCAGCGTCAACAGGGTGAGCCAGAGCGGGGTGGGGACCGTCACCACGAGCGTGATCTCGAACACGACCCCGGCCACCAGCGTGACCCCGAACACCAGCCAGGGAGAGGGCGCCTGCCGATCGGCCCTGATCGTACGGCGGGGCATCCGGAAGGCGAGCACCACGAGAGCGATCACGATCACCACGACGGACACCAGTTGCGGCACGGACGCGATGAAGGAGTTGTCCTGATGGGTGCCGTACGTCGTCACCGCGGCGCCCAGCACAGCCAGGACCGCGGCCACGGCCAGGCCGACCCGGCCCAGCCACGGTGTCGTGCGCTCCTCGCCCGCCAGCTCCTCCGCCAGCGCGATCGGCACGCTCACGCTCCACACCGTGTGCAGGCCCAGCACGAACAGCGTCCACGGCACTCCGATGCCCAGCGCGGGAACGTAACCGCTGTCGAGTAACCGCATCCCCGCGAAGTTCGGGTTGAACAGGGACATCGTCATGATCCCCTCCTCGAGGACGCCGTAGGCGAGCGCCATCAGCACGATGCCCGGCCAGCCGAGGCCCGCCCGCCGTGCCGTCTCACGTATCAGCACCGTGGCGCCGCCGTACGTAGGGGCGAGCAGAACCAGGTAGAAGAGGTGGGTGATCGGGAAGTCGCCGAGCAGGAACTCGGCGATCAGCGGAGAGAGCAGAGCCAGCCCGAGGGCGGAGATCATTCGACGCATGGCGCCCATCGTCCGCCGGTCATGGGGGGATGTGACGTGCCATCGATCCTGACCTGACCGTGACAATCGTCATGGGGCGTCGCCCCGGCCGGCCGGCTACTGGGCAGGTGCCTCCGCGAGCGACAGGCTGTTGCCGTCCGGGTCGAGGACGTCCACGTGGCGTACGCCGTTCCCGTAGGTCTCCACGGGCTCGTGCTCGATGCCGTGCGCGGCCAGCCGGGCCAGGATGTCGTCGAGGTCGGTCACGCCGAGCGTGATCATGGTGCCGCCCACCCGTGCGGCCCGCATGTGCCGGTCGTCGATGACGACCCACGCGTTCTCACCGACCTGCCACAGGTACTCCTCGCCGATGATCTCGTCCGCCGGCCGCCCGAAGAACGCCTCGAACCACTTCTGCGATGTCACCCGGTCACGCACGCACACGACGCTGTACAAGTCCACCTGAGCCGCTCCTTCCAGTCGTTTCGGGGAGTGAGACCGCTTCCGCGGCCGAAATTCATCGGCGTCCCCCGGGGACTTTCTGGGAACGCCTTGGGGGGGCGATATCGGTCCGCGCGTTCGGGGACTTGGGCTGTTAGCGTTATCGGTGAGGGGGGTGAGCCTCGGTGAGATCCAGGGACGGCAGGCCCGCGGTGCTCATGGACGTCGCCGTGCTCGCCGGCGTTTCCGCCATGACCGTCTCGCGCGTGCTCAACGCGCCTGACCGGGTGAGGGCCGAGACCAGGGCCCGGGTGCTGGCCGCCGTGCGCGAGCTCGACTATCGGCCCAACCAGGCCGCGCGGCAGCTCGTCACCGGGCGCTCCGGGGTGCTGGGCGTCGTCAGCATCGACACCACCCTGTACGGCCCCGCCTCCACCCTCTACTGCATCGAGCAGGCCGCCAGGAACGCCGGCTTCAACGTGAGCATCGCCAGCCTGCCCTCGCTCAACCGCAGGTCGATGGAGGAGGGCGTGGAGCGGCTGCGCGCCCAGGCCGTCGACGGGGTGATCATCGTGGCGCCGCACGAATCGGCCGCCGACGGGCTGCGGCACCTGCCGCCCGAGATGCCGGTGGTCGCGGTCGACGCCGGTGACGACATCCCCGTGCCCGTGGTCAAGGTCGACCAGCGGGTCGGGGCCGTACGGGTGACCAGGCACCTGCTCAGCCTCGGCCACCGGACCGTGTGGCACGTGGCGGGGCCGGTCGACTGGCTCGACTCCAACGGCCGCATCGAGGGGTGGCGTGAGGTGCTGGAGTCCGCGGACCGGCCGGTGCCCGAGGTGCTGCGTGGCGACTGGAGCTCGCGCTCCGGCTACCAGCTCGGACAGGGGCTGGCCCAGGATCCCGAGGTCACCGCCGTGTTCGTGGCCAACGACCAGATGGCGCTCGGTGTGCTGCGCGCCCTGCGCGAGGCCGGGCGGCGCGTGCCCGAGGACGTGAGCGTGGCCGGGTTCGACGACATCCCCGAGTCGGCCTACTTCTGGCCGCCGCTGACGACCGTACGGCAGAACTTCGGCGAGGTCGGCAGGCACGCCTTCCACCTGCTGCTCGACCGGATGGCGGGCGCCGAGCCCGACCGGCGGCGGCTGGTCGAGCCCGAGCTCGTGGTGCGGGAGAGCACCGCCCCCGCCCCTGGCTGATGGTCCTCAGCCCAGTCGGATCACGTTCCACGAGACCGGGGGCAGGAGCACGCGGGCCGGGTCCTGTTCCACGTCCGCGTTGGGCCGGGGGGCGACCCGGTCCGGGTCGTCGGCCGTGTTCCGGGCGTACACGTCCGGATGCGTCAGGGTGGTGGCCTCCAGGATGCGCGCGCCTCCGAGCGCCCGCACGTCGATCTCCAGGGAGAGCGGCCCGTCGGTCGAGCGGTTGACGGCGAACAGCGTCGTCCCCTCCTCCGAGTGCGTGGCCACCGCGTGCAGCAGCGGCACCTCGCCGTACTCGGCCGTCTCGTACGACGGAGAGACCGGCTCCACCCGCAGCACGTCACCGGCCGCCAGCCGGGACGCCTGCGCGAACGGGTGGAACGTGGTCTGCCGCCAGGCCCGCCCGCCCGGCTCGGTCATGATGGGCGCGATCACGTTCACCAGCTGGGCCAGCGACGCGGAGGTCACCCGGTCGCTGTTGCGCAGCAGCGTGATCAGCAGCCCGCCGAAGGCGACGGCGTCGGCCAGGTGGTAGTGGTCCTCCAGCAGCGGCGGCGCGACCGGCCAGTCCGCGGGCGGCGCGGCGTTCTGGAAGCGCGACAGGTACCAGACGTTCCACTCGTCGAAGGAGATGTCGATGCGCTTGCGCGACTTCAGCCGGGCCCCGACGTGGTCGGCGGTGGCCACGACCGAGCGGATGAAGTACTCCATGTTGGTCGAGCAGGCCAGGAAGCTGCCGAGGTCGCCGTCCTTCTCCTCGTAGTACGCGTGGCAGGAGATGTAGTCGACCAGGTCGTACGTCTCCTCCAGCACCTCGGCCTCCCACGTGCCGAAGGTCGGCATCGACGAGCTCGAGCTGCCGCAGGCGACCAGCTCCAGCGAGGAGTCCACCATGCGCATGGCGCGGGCGGTCTCGGCGGCGAGCCTGCCGTACTCGCGGGGGGTCTTGTGCCCGGTCTGCCAGGGGCCGTCCATCTCGTTGCCCAGGCACCACATCCTGATCCCGTGCGGATCCTTGGAGCCGTTGGCGGCGCGCAGGTCGGACAGCGCGGTGCCGGACGGGTGGTTGCAGTACTCCAGCAGGTCGAGCGCGGCCTCGATGCCGCGGGTGCCGAGGTTGATCGCCATCATGGGCTCGACGTCGGCCTTACGGCACCAGCGGACGAACTCGTCCACGCCGACCTCGTTCGTCTCGGTGCTGTGCCAGGCCAGGTCCAGGCGGCGGGGGCGGCTCTCCCGAGGGCCGATGCCGTCCTCCCAGCGGTAGCCGGAGACGAAGTTGCCGCCCGGGTAGCGGACCGTGGACACGCCCAGTTCCCTCGTCAGCTCGAGCACGTCGCCGCGGAAGCCGTCGTCGTCGGCGGAGGGGTGGTCCGGCTCGTAGATGCCGGTGTAGACGCAGCGCCCGAGGTGTTCGACGAACGTGCCGAAGGTGCGCCGGCTCACCGGGGCGACCTTGAACGCGGGATCGAGCGTGAGCTTTGCCTGGTGCACGGAGGGGACTCCTGGGTTTCGCGGGCGTTACCTGATCCGAATTGTTAGCGATAACAAGGAAGGTGGTCAAGGGGTGAACCGGCAGGTCGTCCCAGCAGCCGAGGGGTCTTGACATGGGACTTGTTACCGCTAACACTCGGGTAACTCCAACGTAACAGGAGCTCCTTGAGCTCCCGGCCCCCTAGAAACCAGCCGAGCGATGGCTCGTAGGAAGAGGCCACCGTGCAAGATCCCCCCGACATCTCCCGCAGGCTCCTCCTCGGCGGCACCCTCGCGCTCGCAGGCGCCGCCGCCGCAGGATGTGCCATCCCGATGGGGCTCGGCTCGTCCCAGACCCGCGTCAAGTACTGGCACTTCCTCGGCGCGAGCGACGGCATCATCATGAACAAGATGGTCCAGGCGTTCGCCAGGGACAATCCCGAGACCTTCGTCGAGGAGAACGTGCTCGCGTGGGGCGAGCCGTTCTACACGAAGATCGCGATGGCCGGCTCCGGCGGGCGCTCGCCCGACCTGGCCACCTTCCACCTGGCCCGGCTGGCCGGGATCGGCGCCGGCGCGACGCTCGACCCGATCAACGTCAAGCTGCTGGAGGAGAACGGCCTGACGGCCGCCGACTTCAGCCCGCCGATCTGGGAGCGCGCCCACATCGACGGGGTGCTGTACGCGGTCCCGTTCGACGCCCACCCGATGGTGCAGTACTACAACACCGAGATCTGCGGCAAGGCAGGACTGCTCGGCCCCGACGGCAAGCTGAAGCCCACCAAGGGCGTCGACGAGCTGATGGCCGCGCTGCGCAGGGCCAAGGACGCCATGGGGGGCAAGCCGCCGCTCGCCTTCGACGCGCTCGGCCTGGGCACGGTCGGCCCCTGGCGGGTGTGGTGGACCCTCTACGCGCAGAGCGGCGGCGCCCTGCTGTCCGCCGACAACACGAAGATCGCCATCGACGACGCCAAGGCCCTCGAAACGCTCCGGTTCATGCAGCAGCTCGGCAAGGACGGGCTGCTGGACTGGCGCACCGACTACGGCGCGTCGGTGGCCAATTTCACCAACGGCCAGGCGGCGTTCCTGTGGAACGGCGACTGGGAGACGACGGGGCTCAAGGAGCGCAAGACGCCGTTCAGCATGACCCGCTTCCCCAGCGTCTTCGGCACGGGGGCGGCGCAGGCCGACTGCCACTCGTTCGTGCTGCCGCACCAGCGCAACCGCGATCCCGAGGTCGAGCGGGCCACGTACCGGTTCATCGCCTACCTCGTCAAGAACAGCGCCGACTGGGCGGTCGCCGGTCACGTGCCCGCGTACCTTCCCGCGCTCAAAGAGCCCGACTATCTCAAGCTCGAGCCCCAGTCGGAGTACCGCTCGGTCATCACCGAGGTCGCGCTCGATCCCCAGGTGTGGTTCGCCGGCTCGGCCTCGCGGCTGTGGATCGAGTTCGGTCAGGCGTTCTCCCCGGTCATCGGCGGCCAGCACACCCCGGAGGAGGGCCTGGCCACCGCCAAGGCCGCGCTGAACCGGCTCCTGTCCGCCCCGAACCCCTTCCCCGACCAGGAGCGATGATGACGACCACCGTCGCCGCCCCCGCGGCCGCCGCCCCCGTCACCGAGGCCAAGGTCCGGCGCGGCTGGACGCAGCACGGAATGCTGTTCGTCGCGCCCTTCCTGCTGATCTACGTGGCCTTCCTGGTCTGGCCGGTGCTGCTGGGCCTGCGGATGAGCCTGTCGAGCGTCAACATCGCGGGCACCAACAACCATTTCATCGGTTTCGCCAACTACGGCGAGGCGTTCAGCGACCCGCTCATGTGGCACTCGCTCTGGAACACCGTGGTCTTCACCGTGCTGAGCACGATCCCGCTGGTCCTCCTGGGCCTGGTGTTCGCGCTGCTGGTGCACAACCTGCGGTTCGTGCAGTGGCTGTGGCGCCTGTCCTTCTTCGGGCCGTTCCTGCTGCCGTCGGCCGTGGTGTCGATCCTCTGGCTGCAGATGATCTACCCGCCCGGCTACGGCCTGATCAACGGCACGCTCGGCACGGACGTCCCGTGGCTGAGCGACACGTCCACGGCCATGCTGTCCATGGTGCTGACCACGGTCTGGTGGACGGTCGGCTTCAACTTCCTGCTCTACCTGGCCGCCCTGCAGTCGATCCCCCAGCACCTGTACGAGGCCGCCGCCATCGACGGCGCCTCGGCCTGGCACCGGCTGCGTTCCATCACCCTGCCGCTGCTCGGCCGCACGACGGCGCTCATCGTGGTGCTGCAGCTGCTGGCCTCGCTCAAGGTGTTCGACCAGATCTATCTCATGACGGCCGGCGGCCCCGAGAACTCCACCAGGTCGATCATCGAGTACGCCTACGACATGGGCTTCACGGGGTACCGCACCGGCTACGCGTCGGCGGTGTCGTACATCCTGTTCGTCCTCATCGTCATCGTCTCCCTGGTGCAGCTCCGGCTGTTCCGCAAGCGCGCGGAGGTCTCGTCATGACCAAGCGGTTCAGCCCCGGCCAGCTCGTCCTGATGGTGGTGGCGCTGGCGCTCGCGGTCATCTGGCTGGCCCCCATCGCCTGGGCCGTCGCCACCTCGCTCAAGCCCGAGTCCGAGACCACGAAGATCCCGCTGCAGTGGTTCGGCAGCGAGCTCACCTTGGACTCCTACCGGCTGGTCCTGGGAACCGGCGGCATCGTCAAGTGGGCGATCAACTCCACGGTCACCTCGGTGGTCGTCACGTTCCTGACCGTGTTCTTCTCGGCGATGGCGGCCTACGGGTTCGCCCGCACACAGTTCAAGGGGCAGCGGGGACTGCTGGCGGTGATCCTGGCGGGGATCATGGTGCCGCCGCAGGTGCTGATGGCGCCGCTGTTCGCGGAGATGGTGGGGCTCGGGCTGGTCGACACCTGGTGGTCGATCATCCTGCCGCAGGTGGCCGCGCCGCTGATCGTGTACATCCTGTACAAGTTCTTCCAGGACGTGCCGCCCGAGCTGGAGCAGGCGGCCTTCGTGGACGGGGCCGGGCGCTGGCGGGTGTTCTTCACGATCGTGCTGCCGCTGTCGCGTCCTGTGCTGGCCGCGGTGTCGATCTACACGTTCATCGGGAGCTGGAACAACTTCCTCTGGCCGTTCCTCGTCTCCACCGACCCGAACACCATGACGCTGCCGGTCGGTCTGGCCAACGTGGTGCAGGGGACGTTCGGGTTGCGGTACGCGCAGATCATGGCCTCCGTGGTGCTGGCCGGGCTGCCGCTGCTGGTGATCTTCGTGCTCTTCCAGCGGCAGATCGTCCGCGGCGTCGCGCATACAGGCCTCGCCGGCCAGTAACGGTATTCATCCATTAATTTCCTGGCATTGCGTGCTCTTTACCATTGCCAGGGAATTGCCAGGAACTGTCGGTAGTCTGCCTCGGCATGAACTGGCAGCGCAAAATGAACAGCGCGCTGGTCAGGTTCACCGGATTCCAGATCGAACGGGTGGGGAAGGCTCCCTCTTCCCCACCCGCCCCCGAGATCAGACCCCCCGCGGATCCGCTAACCGACCGGCTGCTCGAAGCCCCCGTGTTCCTCCTGTCGCCCGTCCGGTCCGGTTCGACGCTCCTTCGCGCGATACTGAACGCCCACTCCGCCCTGCACGCCCCCCACGAGCTCCACATACGCCGCCTCCGCGTCCAGTTCGACACGAACCTCGCCTCCAAGGCGATGACCGCGCTCGGGCACAACCAGGCCGACCTCGAGCACCTGCTGTGGGACCGCGTCCTGCACAGAGAGCTGGTACGCAGCGGCAAGCGGTTCATCGTGGACAAGACGCCCGCCAACGCGTTCGCCTACCAGCGCATCGCCACCTGCTGGCCCGACGCGCGCTTCGTCTTCCTGCTGCGTCACCCCGCCTCGATCGCCACGTCGTGGCACGAGGCCAGTCCGGACAGGCGCACCCCGGAGGCGGCCGCGCTGGACGCGCTCCGCTACATGAAGGCCGTCCAGCGGGCCAGGTCGGCGCTGCCCGGCCTGACCGTCAGGTACGAGGAGTTGAGCGCGGAGCCGGAGCGGGTGACCCGCGAGATCTGCGCGTTCCTCGGGCTTGAGTGGGAGCCGCGGATGCTCTCGTACGGCGAGCAGCCGGTCCTGGAGAAGGGTCTCGGGGACTGGCGCGAGAAGATCCGGTCCGGCACCGTCCAGCCCCCGCGCGAGCTTCCCTCCGAGGACCAGATCCCGGACGTGCTGAAACCCATCTGCCGGACCTGGGGGTACCTCGCGTGAAGATCCGCTATCTGATGCTGCACGCCTACGGCATGGGCGGCACCATCCGCACCGTCGTCAACCAGGCCAACGCGATGGCCGCCGCCGGCCATGACGTCGAGCTGGTCAGCCTGGTACGGCGGCGCGACGACCCGCAGTTCACGCTCGACCCGCGGGTCCGGATCACCGCCCTGGTCGACCAGCGCGGCGGCACCCAGCCGGACTCGATCGGCCGCCGGGCCTGGCGCCGGGTACGCGGCAAGATCGTGCCGCGTGGCGAGTTCGCGGCCGACTACTTCACCGAGCGGGTGGAGTGGGCCGCCATGGAGTACGTCTCCCGGCTGCGTGACGGCATCCTGGTGACCACCAGGCCCGCGCTGAACCTGATCGCCGCCCGCCGCGCCCCCGGGAACGTCGTCAAGGTCGCCCAGGAACACATGAACCTGTCGGCGTACCCCGACAGCATCCGCAGGGAGATCGCCCGCCACTACGGGCGGTTCGACGCGATCACCGTGCTGACGCGCACCAACCGGCTCGAGTACCAGCGCCTGCTGCCCAAGACCCCCATCGTGCAGATCCCGAACGCGGTCCACCGGGTCAACCAGGAACGTTCCCAGCAGGCCAATCCCGTCGTGATCGCGGCCGGCCGGCTGGTGCCGCAGAAGGGGTTCGACCTGCTCATCCAGGCCTTCGCGCAGGTGGTGCGGGAACATCCGGACTGGCGGCTGCGCATCTTCGGCACCGGGCCGCGCAGAAGCCAGCTGGAGGGGCTCGTCGCGCAGCACGGGCTGGGCGGGCACGTTGAGCTGCCCGGCCGTACCGAGCGGCTGGACAAAGAGCTGGCGGCCGCCTCGGTGTACGCCCTGAGCTCGCGTTTCGAGGGCCTGCCGATGGTCATGATCGAGGCCATGACGCACGCGCTGCCGGTGGTCGCGTACGACTGCCCGACCGGTCCGCGCGACGTGCTGACGGACGGGGTGGACGGCGTGCTCGTGCCGCCGCGAGACGTGGACGCGCTGGCCGCGGCGCTGAGCCGGGTCATCGGCGACCGGGAACTGCGGGTGCGGATGGGGAAGGCGGCGGTCAGAGCGTCGCGTGCGTACGCGCCGGAATTGGTGATGCCATTGTGGGAGGATTTGTTCTCGGAGCTGCTGGCGGGCGAAAGAGTGGCCGACACCTTCTGGAGCACTCACTGACAGCACTCACGACATAGCCAGGAAAAGATTTACCTACCGATTCCTCGGCTGTATCGGCGTTTCCGCATGCCCTTTCGCAAAATTCCCCTCATTTCGACTAAAGCACGCTAAAGGACACGGCAGCCTGGGTGAATGCGTATCCGGAAAGCCCGCCTGGCCGCCGTGGGAGGCGCGCTCGCCCTCGCCACGGGGCTCGCCGCGCCCGCGTATGCCCAGGTTTCCGCCCCTGCCGTGGCCACCGTCCGGCAGCAGGCACCCGCGGTGTACGCCAACGCCGCCTACCTGATGGACGCCTCGTCCGGCAAGGAACTGTTCAGCAAGAACGCCGGCGACCGCCTGCCGATCGCCAGCGTCACCAAGACCATGACCGCGTACCTCGTGATGAAGACCGCCAAGCCCACGGACGTGGTGCAGATCAAGCGGGAGGACGTCCAGTACGCGGAGGACGGCGGCGGCACCACCGCCGACCTGCAGCCCGGCGATCGCATCCCCGTCGGCGAGCTCCTGTACGGCCTGATGCTCCCCTCGGGCGCGGACGCCGCGCACGCGCTGGCCCGCACGTACGGGCCCGGCGTCAAGGGCTTCGTCGCCAAGATGAACGCGACGGCCCGCGAACTCGGCATGAAGGACACCGAGTACGTCAACGCCGACGGCCTGCCCACGCCGGACGGCGACGGCTACTCCACGGCCCACGACCAGACCGTGCTGGCGGCCAAGGCGCTGCAGGTGCCGCTGATCAAGCAGGTGGTCGGCACCCGGTACCACTCGCTGGACGCCAACGGCGAGCACGGCACGTACGGCTGGCGCAACACCAACCGGCTGCTCGGGACTCCGGGGGCGATCGGGGTGAAGACCGGGTTCACGCGGGCGGCGGGGTACACGCTGGCGTTCGCGGGCGAGCAGGACGGCCACACGCTGGTCGGCGTACTGCTCGGCGAGTCCGACTCCAGCCGCCGCTTCGACACGGCGGAGGCCCTGCTGTCGTGGGGCGAGGCCCGCGCGGCCGCCTGATCTTCCCAGCCGAGTGCGGTCTGGGCTAGTTTGCCCGACATGAAGCTTCGATTCGCGTTAGGCGCGCTGTCAGCGGCGGCCGTCGTACTCGCCGCCGCGCTCCCCGCCCACGCCGGGACGCCCAGGCTCTCCTGGGAGCTCAAGGAGACCGGGGTGACCGCGCGCCTGCGCGGCCTGTCGCCCGTCAGCCGCGACGTGGCCTGGGCCTCCGGCTCGGGCGGCACCGTGCTGCGGACCGTGGACGGCGGGCGCAGCTGGGAGAACGTCTCGCCGCCCGACACCACCGCGCTCCAGTTCCGCGACATCGAGGCCTTCGACGCGCGCCGGGCCGTGGCGCTGTCCATCGGCGAGGGTACGGACTCGCGCGTCTACCGGACGGAGGACGGCGGGCGCACCTGGGCGGAGACGTTCAGGAACGACGAGCCGAAGGCGTTCTACGACTGCCTGGCCTTCTTCGACCGGCGGCACGGGCTGGCCATGAGCGACCCCGTGGACGGCAGGTTCCGCATCCTGGCGACGGAGGACGGCGGGCGGAGCTGGCAGGTGCTGCCCGCCGACGGGATGCCCGAAGCGCTGCCTGGCGAGGCGGGCTTCGCGGCGAGCGGGCAGTGCCTGGTCACGGCGGGCGGCCGGGACGCCTGGCTGGCCACCGGCGGGGCGGAGCGGTCGCGGGTGTTCCACTCGGGCGACCGCGGGCGCACCTGGACGGTGGCCGACACGCCGATCCCCGCGGGGGACGCGGCGCGCGGCGTGTTCGGCCTGGCCTTCCGCGACCGCCACCACGGCATCGCGGTCGGCGGCGACTACCGGCCCGACCAGCCGTCCCCCAGCGCGGGCGCGGTGACCGCCGACGGCGGCGCCACCTGGCGGCCGGCCACCACGCCGCCTCCCGCGTACCGGTCGGGCGTCGCCTGGCTCCCGCACCTGCCCTTCGCGGCCATCGCGGTCGGGCCTTCCGGCAGCGATGTCACGTGGTCGGGCGGGCGCAGCTGGGAGACGTTCGACAGCGGCTCCTTCGACACGGTGTCGTGCACCCCTGACCTGACGTGCTGGGCCTCGGGCGAAGGGGGCCGCGTCGCTCGCCTCACTCTGAAGTAACCGGAGCCACGGCCCCGCACTGCCGACGCCGGTCCCCGCACCCTCGACCCCGAACGCGCACTCGCGATCCCGGTCGCGCGTCAAGCGGTCGCGGGAGTCCGACGGGACGCCCGGCGAGGGCGAGGCGCGTCGGGCCGGGACGCCGGGGGCCGTCAGCGAACCCCGCGGGGCCGGAACTGGATGCTGATACGCGGCCCCGTGGGCCGGGCCGTCTTCGGGATCGCGTGCTCCCACGTACGCTGGCAGCTCCCACCCATCACGATCAGATCCCCATGCCCCAGATCGCGCCGGATGGACGGCCCGCCGCCGCGCGGGCGGAGCAGGAGCGGGCGGGGATCGCCGACCGAGATGATCGCCACCATGGTGTCCTCGGTGCCGCCCCTCCCGATCGTGTCGCCGTGCCAGGCCACGCTGTCACGACCGTCGCGGTAGAAGCAGAGCCCGGCCGTACGGAACGGCTCCCCCAGCTCCTCCTCGTAATGCTCGTTGAGCGCGCGCCTGCAGTCGTCGAGCACCGGATCGGGCAGGGTCTCGTCCTCGTCGTAGAACTTCAGCAGCCGCGGCACGTCCACCACCCGGTCGTACATGTGCCGCCGCTCGGCCCGCCACGGCACCGTCTCGGCCAGCCGCTCGAACAGCGTGTCCGCCCCCGAGAGCCAGCCCAGCCGCAGGTCGATCCAGGCGCCGCGGTCGAGGTGCGTCCTGCGGACCGTGTCGCCGAGCGGCCCGACCCCCAGCTCCTCGTCCAGGCCGAGCAGAGATGCTTGGAACGGGGCATTCATAGTGCCGATTCTACGCCATGGTTCAAACGTATATTCGACTCCTACTGGGTCCGAAACGCTCAGCCGCCGACGTCCGGGGATGAAGGAGCGTGGTGTGCGGCGACCTCCGATGACGAGCGGGAGCGGTGGGCGGCGACGCGCTAGCGGGGTGGCGCAGCGCGTGGTGCATTGACGCGCTCCCCGGCGTGAACGCCGGGGATTCAGCCTGTGCCGCCTGGTGTCACGCGGCACTTCTGTGGCTTCCTGTTTCATCGACCGTGCCCCCGCGCTCGCCCCGAGGAGCGGGCGAAGGGGTCTTACCGGTCTCCGCAGGCGTTTTCCGTCTCCGCTTCCCGCCCATCTCAGGCACGGGTTTCCGTCCAGCGGCGACGATCCGGCGCCCTTCGGCGCGGATGTTGATCTCGGCGTTGACATCCCGGTCGTGGGTGACCCCACACGGGCAGGTCCACCGGCGTACGGCCAGCGGCATCTGTTCGGCCAGCGCCCCGCAGGCCGAACAGAGCTTGGAGGAGGGGAAGAACCTGGCGATCTTCACGAACGTCCGACCGTACAGCTTCGCCTTGTACTCCACCATGCCGATGAACGACGCCCAGCCCGAATCGTGCACGCTCTTGGCCAGCCCGGTGCGTGCCAGTCCCTTGACTGCCAGATCCTCCACATAGATCGCTTGGTTTTCGCGGATCAACTTCGTGGAGAGCTGGTGGTGGAACTCGCGGCGCGCGTCGGTGACCTTGGCATGCCGGCGGGCGACCTTCATCCGGGCCTTGGCCCGGTTGTTGCTGCCTTTCTCCTTACGTGACAGGGCTTGTTGTGCCTGCTTGAGTTTCTTCTCCGCTCGGCGCAGGAACCGCGGGCTGTCGATCTTCCGTCCGCCCGACAGCACCGCGAAATGCGTCAGGCCCAGGTCGATCCCGGTCTCGGCCTCGGTCGCAGGCAAGGGGGTTTCGGCCGCTTCGACCACAAACGATGCGAAATACCTTCCGGAGGCATCCTTGACCACGGTGACGGAAGAGGGCTCAGACGGCAGGCTCCGTGACCAGCGCACCGCCACATCGCCGATCTTCGGCAGCCGCAGCTTGCCGGCCGCGGTGATGGCGAAACGGGCGTTACGGGTGAAGCGGATCGCCTGCCGGTTGTCCTTGCGGGACCGGAAACGCGGCGGCCCCAGCTTGGGCCCCTTGCGGGTCCCGGCCCTGGAGGCGAAGAAGTTCCGGAACGCCACGCAGCCGTCGGCCAGCGCCTGCTGGAGCACCACCGCCGACACCTCGCCAAGCCATGAGCGTTGCGGCGTCTGCTTCGCCTGGGTGATCACCAGGCGGGACAGTTCCGCGTCTGTGAGAAACGGCAAGCCCTGCTGGTGGGCGTGGTTGCGTAGTGCGATCGCGTCGTTGAACACCACCCGGGCGCACCCGAACGCCCGCGCGAACGCGATGCGCTGGCGGGGGGTCGGGTCGATCCGGAAGGAGTGCCGCAACTGCACACGATCATCCTACAGTTGGGTTATGGCCGAGTACAGCGATATCAGGACCGGCAGACATTGCCTATTCGTGTTGCACGCGCATTTGGTTTTCGTGACGAAGTTCCGGCATCGGGTGTTCACCGGCGAGCACCTGACCCGCCTGCAAGAGATCATGAGGTCCGTGTGCGCCGACTTCGAAACCGAGCTGCGCGAGTTCAACGGCGAAGACAACCACGTCCACCTGCTGGTCAACTTCCCACCCAAGGTGGCCCTGTCCAAGCTGGTCAACAGCCTCAAGGGCGTGTCCTCGCGCCGGATGCGTCAAGAGTTCCCCGAACTGGCCCGCCACTACTACCGGGCGAACAAGCTGTGGTCGGGCTCCTACTTCGCCGGATCGGTGGGCGGCGCTCCGCTCAGTGTCCTGCGCCAGTACATCGAGCAGCAAAACCGGCCCGCCTGAGCTGGGTGGACGCCGATTCGCCTGACGGCGAATCGGCTGTTCTTGCCCCGCTACGCGGGCTGGTCGGCTTCACCCCCGGCCTGAAGGCCGGAGCACTGCCGACGATTCCGGTAGCGGCGCGGGCTGCCGCCGCCGAAGTCCGTGTACGGCCGCCCGCACCTCGCAGAGCCGCGTCGCCGCCGCGCGCATCGCCGCGACGTCCGCCTCGCCGAGGTCCAGGTCTCCGGTTTCGCCGTGGTCACGCAGGATCCGCGAAACCGACTCGATCGACGGCTGCTCGTGCAGCAGCGCCACGCACAGGTCGACGGCCCTGGCGGCCATCGCCTTGGTCGAGTGAGACTCCACCGGAGAAGCGTATGCCAGTACGGCGGGGCTCCCCAGGCCCCGCCGTACTGGCCAGAGGGGCGTCAGCCGCCGCACGCGGCGAAGACGAACGTGTCCTTGAGCGTCGTGTACCTGTCCCTGACCTTGACCGCGCCCGTCTCGGTGTCGATCTGAACGATCGTCATCCTGTCGCCACCGGACAGCATGTGGAGGGTCACCTGGGTGTCCCCGGTCCAGTCGACCATGTCGACGTCCGCGTCCGGGAGCTTGATCTTCTTACGGCTGGTGACCTGGTCGGTCTGCAGGTCGTACAGGACGAGCTGCGGCTTGCTCCCCTGCACGACGCTCGCGACCGTGCGGCCGTCCGCGGACAGCGCCTGCGGCCCGTTCGACGCGACGACCTGCGGCGGCGCGACCCGTACGGCCTCCTCGCCCGTGTCGCTGTAGACCGCCAGCTCGGTGACGGACTCGTCGCCGTCGACGCTGGTGAGGAGCTCGTCCCCGTCGAAGCTGAAGCCCAGCACCGATCGGTCCGCCGGCACGGTGCCGAGCCGGGCGCCGGTGCCCGTGTCGAACACGCGTGTGCTCGCGGGCTTGTCGCCGCCGATCATCGCTGCCAGCCGGCCGCCGTCGTCGGACAGGAGCAGGGTCACCTCGTTCTGGGCCACGCGGGGCAGCGCGTTCTTGGCGAACACCTTGACGCCGCCGTCGAGCGTCCGCACGGCCAGCCTGCCGGTCTTGGTGAAGTACGCGATCCGCCGGCCGTTCCCGCTGACCGCGATGGGCGCCGGGGAGTAGCGGAGCGGCTTGCCCTTCGCGTCGAGGGCGACCCCCTGGGCGTCATGCAGGACGCTCTTCCCGCCGTTGTGCATGACGAGCCGCCAGTCGCCGCACGGCCTGTCCCCGTCCTTGGACGTGCACTTCTTGATGGAGGCGTACCTGATGCTGTCGTGCCCCTGATGAGCGTGCGCGTGCGGCTCGGCGTACGCGACGCCTGGGGCCGCCGTCAGGGCGGCGGCCACGAGTGCCGTGAGGATCTTCACTCTCATGTCGTTCACTCCCCCGCTTCGACGTGCTCGAACCTGGTCTTGCTGATCGTGTATGCGTCGGTCTGCGTGGCCTTGCCGGACTGAGGATCGACGGTGAGCACCCGTACCACCGCCGCCTCCCCGTCGTCACCGCGCCGCACGGTCGCGTGGATCCGGCCGTCGGGCCCCCACCAGGCCGTCTCCGTCTCCGTGTCCGGCTTGAGCGGCAGGTCTGCGCCCGCGGACAGCTCGCCGCTCTCCAGGTCGTACGTCCGCACCCTTGGCGGCTTCTTCCTGTCGGCGTTGCCCCCGATGAACGCGGCCACCGTCCGGCCGTCGGGGGCCAGGGCCAGGGCCTCCGCGCCGTAGACGACCTGGGGCGGCGTCCGCTTGATCGAGCCGCCGCCGAGCCGGTACGCGGCCAGCCGCGTGGTGTTGTCGCTCAGGTCGCGACTGGTCAGCACCTCGTCGCCGTCGCCGCTGAACCCGAGCATCGAGTCCCCGAGTGGCAGGGTCGTGGTCTGGCCGGTGGCGACGGTGATCACCGTGATGGGCCGGCGCAGCGGCTCGTTCCCGTAGTCGATCATCACTCTGTCGCCCTTGGGGGACAGCATGACGGCGAGGGCGCCGGCGCCCTTGGGCACCGCCGACTTCGGCAGCACCTTGGCCGGGCCGCCGGCGACCGGCTGGACGACCAGGCGGTGATCGCGGGCGCGCTGGTAGGCCAGCACACGGCCGTCGGCGCTGATCGCGAACGCTGCCGTCTCGTCCTTGGCACCGGCCTTGCTGCCGGCCGCGTCGCGCACGACGACCTGCCTGCCGTCCCGCATGACCAGCTTCCAGTGGCCGCAGGGGTAGTCGGTGTCGTCCTTCTTGTCGTGGCAGGACTTGATCCAGGCGGCGCGGGCCGCCGGTGTCCCTGCCTGGGCGTGGGCGGCGCCGGGTGTGAGCCCCAGCCCGCCGATGACCGCCGACGCCAGCAGCGCCGCGGTCACTGAGGGGTGCCTCATGGTTGGGATCCTTTCGCTCACCCCGTTTAGACACCCACCTGATGTGCGCGGTTGGTCACAGATCAGCCACGTTCGAACGGAGGGCGCGGGGTGTTCATAAGGTGCGGACCGTGAGGATCATCCAGCGCCTCGGTGTGGTGGCGGCCTGCCTCGGGGGGCTGACCACGTCCTCCGTGCAGGCGCAGTGGGAGCAGGTGGAACCGCCGGAACTGAAGGCTCCTTCGGAGTGGGCCGGCCTCCTGGCCCTCGGCCCGCGCGACGTATGGGCGGCCGGTTCTGAGGACGGCCACGACGGCGTCTCCTGGTCGTACGAACCCGGCGCCAAGAACGCGGGTCGGCCCGTCCTCCAGCGTTGGGACGGCTCGCGGTGGGCCAGGACCGTGATCGGCCGCCGCTTCCAGGTGTCGGCGTTCGACGCGGACGGGCCGGACGATGCCTGGGTCGTCGGCAACCATCCCATCGACGCCTCGCAAGAGCGGGCCTACACCTATCACTGGGACGGAGCACGCTGGCGGGAGATCGGTCTGCTCTCCGCCGAAGAAGGAAGAGTGCACGACGTCGCCACCGACAGGGGTCAGGTGGTGCTGCTGGGCCGTGACAGGAACGACTACGCAACGGGCCCTCGAGACACAAGCCTGGGGTACCGATCGTTCGCCCTCTCCTGGGACGGCAGGCAGACCCGCGTCGCGGTGGGACGGGAAGGGACGTTCGAGTCGGTCGACTCGGGTGCCGGGCACACCTGGATCGCCGGGGCCAAGCCGCGCCGGAACTGCGACGGCATCGTCCCGGCGATCTGGCACAGGCCGGCTCCCGACTCCCCGTTCGAGGAGGTGAAGCTGCCGCTCGTACCCGACGGACATCTGGTGAAGGTCCGGCAGAACAGCCCGTCGGACGTGTGGGCCGTGGGCACGGTCGGATACAGCGAGAAACCCGAGTTCATGGCCTGGTCGTACGAGCCCTGGACCGCCTGCCGGGCAACGGGACCCTGGACCTACCCGTTTTTCCACTATCAAGGCGCCCCCGGCTTCCGGCCGCTCGTCCTGCACTGGGACGGCACCGCGTGGCGGCGGATGGAGTTGCCCGACTGGCAGGGCGGGCTGCTCGACGTCACCGCCTCCGCAGCAGGCGGGATGTGGGCGGTGGGACACGATCCGGCCCACGCGGATCGGCTCATGATCGTGCACTACGACGGGCGCAGGTGGACACGGGAGTATGTCCGCACCGGCGAGGTCTACGACGCGGTGTTGGCACAGGTGCCGGGCACGGACCAGCTCTGGCTGATAGGACAGGCCGCCTCGGAGAGCAAGCGGGGAGACGTCATGTTCCGGCGGAGGGCGCGATGAAGAAGATCGCGGCCGCGCTCGCCTGCCTGGGCGTGCTGACCGCCTGCACCGCCGAGCCCCGCGCCACTCCTCCACCACCGGGGCCGATGCTGGAGGAGTTCACCCTGTCCCAACGGTGGGAGCAGGTCAAGATCGATGCGACGGCCGGCACGGCGCTGGTGGACATGACAGCGACCGGTCCTCGAGACGCCTGGGCCGTCGGCCTCTATGCCAGCGCCGAGGACGAGCCGGGCTACTTCGTCCTGAAACACTGGGACGGCTCCCGATGGCGCGCGGTCAGCGCACTACGGCGCTTCACCGACGAGGAGTTCTCGAGCGGGGCGGCGGTCGACGCCGACGGTCCGCGCAACGTGTGGGTCGCGGGCGACGACGAGAACGGCCCCTGCACGCTGCAGTGGAACGGGCGTCGCTGGCTGGAGCGCAGGGTCCCGGGTGACGGCTGGGTGGACGACATCGCCGTGGACGGCAAGCGGGTGGTGCTGATCGGTGCCAGGAGCCGTGCGGAGGGCACCGTGCCGTACACCTCCTCATGGGACGGCAGCCGATTCGTCAACGAGACGTTCGAGGGCAAGTTCACCGCGGTCGTCGCAGGCGCGGGGCACACCTGGATCGCCGGTGAGCACGCGAACCTCCCCGCCGTCTGGCACCGGCCACCTGGTGGGCGCCTCGAGCGGATGGCCGTCCCGGCCGTGCCGGGCGGCTCACTCGCGGACATCTGGCAGAACGGCCCCGACGATGTCCTGGCGGTAGGCACGATCGCGGGGCCCAAGGATGAGAACGCGACCTACGGCGCGCGCCCGCTCATCCTGCGCTGGGACGGCACCGCGTGGCGGCGGACGGAACTACCGGATTGGCACGGTGAGCTGCAGGCGGTCACCGCCCTCGGCAAGGACGACGTGTGGGCGGCGGGCGTGGACGTCGAGCTCCAGCCGGGGCGGGTCATGATGCTGCACTATGACGGGCGGAGCTGGACCAGGGAGTTTCTGAGATCGGCGGGCATGGTCAACAAGCTCTCCCTGACCCGCGTCCCCGGCACCTCGCAGCTGTGGCTCACCGACGCCCGTGAGGTGGGCGAGGGCGACGAGCCTGTCGTCTTCCGCCGCCCCTGAGGCAGGAGCCTGCCCGGCTACAGGTACGACCTGGTCGCGGTCACCAGCTCGGGTGCGACGTCGCTGGTGTCGATGGCGACGGCGGACTCGGGGGTGCGCTCGCGTACGTCCTGGTCGCGGATGGCGAACACGGCCGGGGCCACCCCCACGTCGCCGTAGCGGCCCGCCACGGCCGCGCCGATCGCCTGCCGCACGTCGCGGACCACGTCGTGCGAGGTGTGGCCGGGGCCGGAGGCGGCGAGGTAGCCCAGCATCCCCGCGAAGCGCAGCTCCGTCTCGGCCGCCGGACGCTGCTCCGGCAGCACGGGGCGGTCGAGCCAGAACACCTTGCCCGCCAGGAACGCCTCGTAGCCGGCGCCCTCGCGGCCCAGCATGCGCGCGGTCTCGGCGAGCAACTCCCCGAACTCGGCCAGCTCCGCCTCGGGCGGCAGGTCCGTGGTGACGAACAGGGGCACGATCAGCGCGTCGAGCATTGGACTCATCCCTCCGTGAGGTGCCTCATGGTAGGACGTGCCACCGACAATCGCGGTCCGCGCCACTCCCACGGCCCTGCGGGTTTAACGCTCGATCCACTCGTCTTCCAGCGCCGAGTGCACGATCGAGTCGCGCCACCCCTGCGGCGTGTGCACGTGGTGCCGGATGCGGCCCTCCTCCACCATCCCGGCGGTCAGCATGGCCAGCTGGGCAGGCAGGTTGGCCGGGGAGCGGGCGCCCCACACGCGGTGCAGCCCGAGCTCCTTGAACCCGAACGACAGGAGTAATCGCACGAGGTCGGTGCCGATCCCACGGCCCCATTGCTCGGGGTGGAGGCCGAAGCCGATCTCCGCGCTGTGGGGGTGGACGGCCTCGATGGACAGGCGGGCCACCCCGATCACGTCACAGCGGGCCGCATCGACCACGGCGAGCACGTAGAGCAGGCGCGGCTCCGCGGTGGCCGCCTCCATGGCCTGCTCGACGAGCCGCGCCACCTCGGCCAGGCTGCGCGGCCCGAACGGCATGTGCTGCGTGGCGGCCGCGTCGCCGTAGAGGGCGTGCAGGGCGGGTACGTCGGCCTCCGTGACCTCACGCAGGCCGAGCCGCTCGCCGTTGTACACCACCCGCCGCATTCGCCGACGGTAACTCGAGTCCCGTGATCTCTACAAGCCCTTGTCAAGTGGCAAGTTGACTACCGTAAGCCCGTGCGACAAGTTCGGCGACGGCGCTGTGGGAGCCGAGCGGTTCGGCGTGCCCGGCGCTGATCGCCGCGGCGGCCTGCTCGACGATCCCCGCCGGGGCCTCGTGTCCGATCATGCAGGGTGCGATGGCCAGCCGCTCGGCGCCCGCCGCGCGCAGCCGCTGGGCCGCCGTGCCGACGCCCGGCTCGCTGTCGAGTGAGGCCGACACGACGGGCAGCGTAAGCCTGGAGGCCAGCAGCACCGCCGTGGCCTGCACGGCGTGCACCGCGCGCTCCCCGCCGACCGTGGCGAGGATGACGGCGTCGACGGGGCTGGAGACGTTCAGCAGGCGCACGCGGTCGACCCTGGCCAGGCCGCGATCGGCGAGCCTGATGTGCAGGGCCTCGGCCAGCAGCGGGTGCGGGCCGAGCGCCTCGGTGACGACGGCGCCGGTGCCGGTGGCCGCCACGGCCTTGCCGATCTCGGCCAGGACGACGGGGTCGTCCCAGGTGAGCAGCGGCACGATGATGGCGTCGCGGCCGGTGGGCAGGGAGTCCGCCAGGTTGGTCACGCTCGCCAGCCGGACCTCGATCTGCGGGTTGTCGACACGTACGACAGCCGCGATCTCCTCGGCCACGCCGGCCGTGTCGCCCGGGGTGGCGAGCACGAGCACAGGGGCGTCCGGCGGCAGGGACGTAGGCACAGGACGGCGGTGGCGCTCCGTTTCAGCGGGCGGCCTGGGCCAGCAGGTCCACCGCCTTGCGCAGGTTGCCCGCCGCCAGCTCGTGGTCGGCCGACGCCTGCAGGTCGGGACGCTTGCCCGCGCTCTGCGCGATGTCCCTGGCCACCGACACGACGGCGTCGTCCACGGCGTACGTGTCGGTCTTCGACCGTTCGAGCAGCGCCGCGGCCGTGCCCAGGGCGGCCAGGACGGCGCGCGCGTCACGTACCGACCCGTCGGTGTTCCAGCCGCGCCCGGACAGCGTCAGGGCCGCCGCCGCGGCCTTGGAGTGGCCGTCACCGAAGGCGAGCCGGACGCGCGCGGCCTTGAGCCGGTCACGGGGCCGGTCCGTGCGCAGGCCCCACCCGTACGGCCAGAGCGGGTCGTACGCGGCGTCGCCCACGTTGATCGGCAGCTGCTCCACCGAGCGGAACCAGGTGAACGGCAGCCGCCCGGTGTACGGGACCGCGCCGAACAGCGGGTCGGCCACGCCGTCGCCCTCGGTGCCCGGCAGCCAGGAGGCCACCACGGCCTCGACGCCCGACAGGTCGCCGAGCAGCAGCGGACGACCCGAGACGACCAGGACGACGCACTTCATCGCCCCGCACACCTTGTCGATCGCCGCCCGGTCGGCGGTGGCCAGGTTCAGTGTGCGGCCGGCGCGGCCCACGTCGCCCTGGCCCTCGGCGTACGGTGTCTCGCCCACCACCACGACGCCCACGTCGTGCCCGGACAGGTCGGCGGAGGCGTCCTTCGAGTAGGTCGCCGAGGCGGCACGGGAGCGGACGGCCTGCAGGATCGTGGTGCCGGGGGTGATCGGCCCCGACGAGCCCTGCCAGCTGATCGTCCAGCCGCCGGTCTGGTTGCCGAGGTCGTCGGCGTTCGAGCCGGCCACGTAGACCTTGGCGTCGCGGCGCAGGGGCAGCAGGCCGCCGTCGTTCTTCAGCAGCACCTGCGACTTGGCCGCGGCCGCGCGCGCGACCGCCCGGTGCGCCGCGGAGCCGACGTCGCCGATCCCCGACCGGTCGGCGTACGGATGCTCGAACAGCCCCAGCCTGAACTTCTGCGTCAGGATCCGCGCGACCGCGTCGTCCACGCGCCGCACGGGCACGCGCCCGGCTTCCACCTCGGCCTTGAGCGTGCTCTCGAACGCCGGGTAGGCGTACGGCACCATGATCATGTCCAGTCCGGCGTTGATCGAGGTACGCACGTCGCTCGCGTAGTCGCCGGGGATCTGGTCGATGGCCTGCCAGTCGCTGATCACGAACCCCTTGAAGCCGAGCCGGCCCTTGAGCACGTCCGTGATCAGCTCCTTGTGGGCGTGCATCTTGAGCGGGCCGTCGCCGAGGTCCACGCTCGAGAACGACGGCATGACGGTGGCCACGCCCCGCTTGACCGCCTCCTTGAACGGCGCCAGGTGGATCGCCTCCAGCTCCTGACGGCTGACCTTGGTGACGCCCTGGTCGATGGTGTAGTCGCCGCTCGTCGATGAGCCGTACGCGGTGCCGCCGTCGCCGACGTAGTGCTTGGCGGTGGCCAGCACGCCGTTGTCCTGGAGGCCGTCGACGATCGTGGTCATCCGCGACACCAGCGCCGGGTCCTCCCCGAACGACTCATATGCCCGGCCCCACCGGTCGTCGCGCGACACGCACAGGCACGGCGCGAAGTCCCACGGAATGCCGGTGGCCTTCACCTCCTTCGCGGTGATCTCGCCCTGCCGCTTCACAAGGTCGGGGTCGCGGGTGGCGCCCATGCCGGCGTTGTGCGGGAAGATCGTCGCGCCGGCCACGTTGTTGTGGCCGTGCACCGCGTCCACGCCGTAGATCAGCGGCACCTGGAGCCGGGTCCGCTGCGTCTGGAGCTGGAACGCGTCGACCATGTCGGCCCACGCCTCCGGGGTGTTCGGCGTGGGGGCGGAGCCGCCGCCCGACAGGAGCGAGCCGAGCGCGTACGTGGCGATGTCGCTCTGCTTGCCCAGCGCGTTGCGCTCGGCCTGCGTCATCTGCCCGATCTTCTCCTCCAGCGTCATCCGCTGGAGCAGGTCGGTCACGCGGTCCTTGACGGGCTTGCGGGGGTTCACGTACGGGAGGCCGTGCGCGTTGATCACGACGACCGGCGCCTCGGCCGGGGGTCTGGTGCCGGCGCCGGACAGCTCGATCGGGATGGTCTCGGCGACCTCGTCCTGGCCGTCCTTCAGCGTTCTGATCGTGAACGACCTGGCGGCCCCGGAGGCCGTTCCCGCCGGGAACGTCAGGGTGCCTTCGGCGGGCGTGTAGTCGCTGCCGGGGGTGGCGGTGCCCGTACCGGTCCGGTAGTTCACGGCCAGGTCGGCGGGCAGGGGGCGGCCGGTGGCGGTGGTGACGGTGACGATCACCTTCGCCTCGCCCTTCTCGTTCACCGGATAGACGGGCCTGTCGGTGGAGAGCCTGGCGGGGCGTGGGGGAGCCGTCCCGTAGAGCTCGACCTGGTCCCATTCCAGCGTGCCCTGCGCGGTCGGCAGCCGCATCGAGTAGCCCCACATGGCCACCAGGTCCAGCTCGCCGTCGGTGGGCGCGCCGCCGGGCTGGTAGTCGGCGCGTCTGGTGAAGCTCGAGAACGGCACCTTCACCTGCCGCCAGCCCGCCGCGTCGTCGGTGAACGACGACTCGAACAGCTCGGCGGCGCCCGCTCCGGTGCCGCCGTCCTTGATCTCGAAGAAGATCTTCTGGCCCGAGCCCGCGCCCTTGACCCAGAAGGAGAAGCCCTCGTACGGGGACCAGTCCTGCGCGGCGGCCAGGTCGTGCGACCAGCCGCCCCACTGGCTGACGTTGTAAACGGACGTGAGCACCCGGTTGGTATCCGCCGCCCCTGGCCGGTCCGGACCGGGCCCGACCGTGAGCGTGGGGGTCGAGGCCGCGTCGTTGCCCCAGGCGTACACGCCGGTGGGGACGGCGTCCGACTCGAAGTCGGTGATGACGCCCGGCTCGGCGGCCACGGCGGCGTGCGGCGCGACGATCAGGGACGCGACCAGGGCAAGGGCCGCCCATAACGGGGGTCTGGATCGGGACACGGTACCTCCGGCTGGCAAAGAGAGCGCTCTCTCACAGGAGATCGGCGGCAGGAGGCATTTCATAACAGCGGCACGCCGGGCCGTTGCCGCTCCCATGGGAGAGTCCGGCAACGGCCCGGGGAAGCGTCAGCGCTAGGGTTGTTCGTCCTCCGCGGCGGCCGGTGCCGCCGTGACCTCCGTGAGCAGGGACTCGGGCGTCGAGGCGAGAGCGCCGCCGACGGCGCCGATGGTGTGGGTGAGGCGGACGCCGGAGCCGTCCCGGCGCCCCACCTCCTCCGGAAGCGGCACGGGCTTGCCCACGTTGGAGACCGCCTTGGCCGGAGCCGGGCCGGCCCAGGCCAGCAGCAGCTCGTCCTCGCCCTTCAGGAAGCGCTGGGCCCGCACGCCGCCCGTCGCCCGGCCCTTGGCGGGGAACTCGGCGTAGTCGGACACCTTGCCGCCCCCCACCTGCGTGCCGGGCAGTGCCGTGGAGGAGCCGGCGACCGTCACCACGTGGGCGGGACGTTCGGGATCCACCACCCCGAACCAGATCACCCGGGCGTCGTCGTCGAGCCGGATCCCCGCCATGCCGCCCGCCGGTCGGCCCTGCGGGCGCACCAGCGAGGCCGGGTAGCGCAGGAGCTGGGCGTCGGAGGAGATGAACACCAGGTCGTGGGACTCGGACACGAGCTCGACGGCGCCCACCACGCTGTCGCCGTCCTTCAACGTGATCACTTCGAAGTCGTCGCGGTTGGCCGGGTAGTCGGGCACCACCCGCTTGACCACGCCCTGCGCCGTGCCCAGGGCCAGGCCGGGGCCGTCGGGGTCGAGCGAGCCCAGGCCGACCACCTTCTCGTCGGGCTGCAGCGAGACGTACTCGGAGACCGGGTGCCCGCCCGACAGGGACGGCGGGTTGGCCGTGGGGGGCAGCGTCGGCAGGTCCACGACCTGGACCCGGATCAACCGGCCCAGCGACGTCACCACGCCGACCTCACCGCGTACGGACGTCTTGACGACCGACACCAGCACGTCGTGTGCCGAGCGCTCGCCCTCGCCCGGCAGCGGCGTGGCGTCGGAGGTGCGGGCCAGCAGGCCGGTCGAGGAGAGCATCGCCAGGCACGGGTCGTCGGCCACCTGCAGATCCACGACCGGGGTGCGGGTGACGCCCGGCGCCTCCAGCAGCACGGTGCGGCGCGGCGTGCCGTACTTCTTCGCCACGTCGGCCAGCTCGCCCGAGACCACCTGGCGGAGCTTGGTCTCCGAGGAGAGGATCTCGGTGAGCTGCGCGATCTCGTCGCTCAGCGTCTGCTTCTCCTGATCGAGCTCCAGCTTGTCGTACTTGGTGAGCCGCCGCAGCGGCGTGTCCAGGATGTAGGCGGCCTGGATCTCGGTCAGGTCGAACACGTCCATCAGCCGCGTGCGCGCCTGCGCCGAGTCGTCGGAGGCGCGGATGACCTGGATGACCTCGTCGATGTTGAGCAGGGCGATGATGAGGCCGTCGACCAGGTGGAGGCGCTCCTCGCGCTTGCGCCGCCTGAACTCCGACCTGCGGCGCACCACCTCGAGCCGGTGGTCGACATAGACCTGGAGCATCTCGCGCAGCCCGAGCGTGCGCGGCTCGCCGTCGACCAGGGCGACGTTGTTGATGCCGAACGTCTCCTCCATCGGCGTCAGCCGGTAGAGCTCCTCGAGGACCGCCTCGGGGATGAAGCCGTTCTTGATCTCGATGACCAGCCGCAGGCCCTTGTGGCGGTCGGTGAGGTCCTTGAGATCGGCGATGCCCTGGAGCTTCTTGGACGTCACCAGCTCCTTGATCTTGGTGACGACACGCTCGGGGCCGACGTTGTAGGGGAGCTCGGTGACGACGATGCCCTTGCGGCGCGGCGTGATCTGCTCCACCGCGCACTTGGCCCGCATGCGGAAGGTGCCGCGACCGGTCTCGTACGCGTCGCGCACCCCTTGGAGCCCGATGATCGAGCCGCCCGTCGGCAGGTCGGGACCCGGCACGAACGTCATCAGCTCGTCCAGCGTCGCGCCCGGCTTCTTGATCAGGTGGCGGGCGGCGGCCACGACCTCGACGAGGTTGTGCGGCGCCATGTTGGTGGCCATGCCGACCGCGATGCCGCTCGTGCCGTTGACCAGCAGGTTGGGGAAGGCCGACGGCATGACGACCGGCTCGGTCTCCTGCCCGTCGTAGTTGGGCTTGAAGTCGACGGTGTCCTCGTGGAGCGACTCGACCATGAGCATCGCCGCCGGGGCCAGCCTGGCCTCGGTGTAACGCATGGCGGCGGGCAGGTCGTCGGGGGAGCCGAAGTTGCCGTGGCCGTCGACGAGGGGCAGGCGCATGGAGAACGGCTGCGCCAGGCGCACGAGGGCGTCGTAGATGGCGCTGTCGCCGTGGGGATGCAGCTTGCCCATGACGTCGCCGACGACGCGCGACGACTTGACGTGCCCGCGGTCGGGCCGCAGGCCCATCTCGCTCATCGAGTAGAGGATGCGCCGCTGCACGGGCTTGAGGCCGTCACGCGCGTCGGGCAGGGCGCGCTGGTAGATCACCGAGTACGCGTACTCGAGATAGCTGGTGCGCATCTCCGAGGTGACGTCGATGTCGACGATCCGCTCCTCGAAGTCCTCAGTAGGGGGTGCAGTCGTGCGTCGGGCCATCTTGTGCTGCGCGGCTACCTCGGCCGTCGCGCCGAGGGGAAGCGCATCCTCCTTCTGTCCTTGTGCTGTAACCGTATCCGTCAGCTCGCTGGAGAAGCGTCAGATCGGCGGTGAGGCGGCGGGTTCCGATGTGTTTGCCCCTGGAGATGATGGCACGAGCCACGTCCACTGTGGCGTATCCATCGCGGTCCTCACGCGTCGGCGGGCGAAGCCGCTCACGTCACCGAAGCACCTCCTCACCGATAGCCGCGCATTGCGCCGAAGTCAAGATGATACTTGATCCGGGTCGCTTCTCGCATACTTGTTCGATGTGCGTCACCGGAAGCTCACTTGACCAAGCAATTGCTTGGTGTTACGTTCGCGGCACGAGGATACGGCTGTCCCGGAGGCGTCATGATCGAGTTTCATCCCGTGACCAAGCACATCGGCGCCGAGGTCACCGGGGTCGATCTGCGCAAGCCGCTGTCGCAAGAAGAGGTCGCGACCCTGCGCGCCGGCTGGCTCGAGCACCTCGTGCTGTTCTTCCGCGACCAGCACATCGACGACGAGCAGCACCTGCAGTTCGCCCTGAACTTCGGCACGCTCAACCACCCCGCCTTCAAGAAGGACTCCACCAGCCCCATCCACGTCCTCGACCAGACCTCTCCGAAGGGCGAGGGCGGGGACGAATGGCACAGCGACAACACCTTCGAACCCACTCCGCCGATGGGCTCCCTGCTCCGCTGCGTCCAGCTGCCGAGCGTGGGCGGGGACACGTGCTGGGCGAACACGTACCTGGCGTATGAGACGCTCTCGCCCTGGCTGCAGCGGCTGTGCGACGAGCTGACGGCCGTGCACGACATCACGATGTCGATGAGGAAGGCGATCGCGAAGGGGCACCCGTTCGACCTGGCCGAGATCCAGGCGCAGTGGCCGCCGGTGGAGCGCCCGGTGGTCCGCGTGCACGCGGAGACCGGCCGCAAGGCCCTGTTCGTCAACCGCGCCTCCACGACGCGCCTGGTGGGGCTGACGGACCGCGAGAACGAGGCGCTGCTGCCGCTCCTGATCGACCACATCCGCTCACCCGAGTACCAGCTGCGCCTGCGCTGGCGGCCCGGCACCCTCGCCTTCTGGGACAACCGGCCGACGCAGCACTACGCCGTGGCCGACTACACGGAGCGCCGCCGCATGCACCGCGTCACGATCAACGCCTTCCCCGAGCACGCCGATCCCGCTTGAGCCCGCGTCGGCCTCGTTCCGCGCACGTGCGGTTCGTCCCAGGGCGTCGCACCATGGGCGTCGCGGCCCCGTGGCGTCACTCTCCTCGAAGGACTCCCGCCGAAGGGTTCAGTGGAGGCGGAGAACGCGGCCGGCCGTACAAGACGGGCGCTCTGACAGGGCCCTGGCCACGCCGATGGTGCGTGACGGCCGCGGGAGCGTGGTAACAAGGGGGAATGATTGAAGCCCCCGATGTGGCGATGCTGCGGGAAGAGGCCGAGGAGCGGTTGCGGGCGCTGGCGGGCGAGCACGCCGCGCTCCGCGACGACCAGTGGGCCGCCATCGAGGCCCTGGTGGTGGACCGGCGGCGGGTGCTCGTCGTGCAGCGCACCGGCTGGGGCAAGTCGGCCGTCTACTTCGTGGCCACCGCGCTCCTGCGCGAGCTGGGCGAGGGTCCCACGGTCATCGTCTCGCCGCTGCTGGCGCTCATGCGCAACCAGATCGCCGCCGCCGAGCGGGCCGGCATCAGGGCCGTCACGATCAACTCCGCCAACCCCGAGGCGTGGGAGGAGATCTACGGCCAGGTCGCCGACGGCATGGTCGACGTGCTGCTGGTCAGCCCCGAGCGGCTCAACAACCCCGACTTCCGCGACAACGTCCTGCCTGAGCTGGCCGAGAGCGCCGGGCTCGTGGTGGTGGACGAGGCCCACTGCATCTCCGACTGGGGGCACGACTTCCGGCCGGACTACCGCAGGCTGGCCACGCTGTTCGAGGACCTGCCGCCGGGCATCCCCGTCCTGGCCACCACCGCCACCGCCAACGCCCGCGTCACCCGTGACGTGGCCGAGCAGATGCGCCTGCCCTACGACGACGGCGACGGCACGCTCGTGCTGCGCGGGCCGTTGGAGCGGGAGAGCCTGCACCTCAGCGTCGTACGCCTGCCCACCGCCGAGCAGCGGCTGGCCTGGCTCGCGCAGACGCTGCGCGAGCTGCCCGGCTCCGGCATCGTCTACACGCTCACCGTCGCCGCCGCCCATGAGATCGCCGGATACCTGCGCGAGCAGGGGTTCGAGGTGGCCGCCTACTCCGGGCAGACCGACCCGGCCGAGCGCCTGGCGGCCGAGGAGGCGCTGCTGAACAACAAGCTCAAGGCGCTGGTGGCGACGAGCGCCCTGGGGATGGGCTTCGACAAGCCGGACCTGGGGTTCGTGGTGCACGTGGGGGCGCCGCAGTCGCCCGTCGCCTACTACCAGCAGGTCGGCCGGGCGGGGCGCGGCGTGGAGCGGGCCGAGGTGATCCTGCTGCCGGGGGTCGAGGACCGCGAGATCTGGGCGTACTTCGCCTCGCTGGCGTTCCCGCCCGAGCCCGTCGTGCTGACCACGCTGCGTACGCTCGAAGAGGGCGGCGTCATGTCCACACCGGCGCTCGAGACGGCCGTCGACCTGAGCCGGAGCCGGTTGGAGATGATGCTCAAGGTGCTCGACGTGGACGGCGCGGTCCGGCGGGTCAAGGGCGGCTGGCAGGCCACCGGCGAGCCGTGGACCTACGACGCCGAGCGTTACACCCGCATCGCCGCCGAGCGCCGCGCCGAGCAGGAGGCCATGCTCGCCTACCTGACGACGTCCGAGTGCAGGGAGCAGTTCCTGCGCCGGCACCTCGACGACGAGGCCGCCACGCCGTGCGGGCGCTGCGACAACTGCACCGGGCGGCACCGCTCGCCGGAGATCGGCACACAGGCCGTCGAGAGCGCCCGCCAGCGGTTGAGCAGGCCGGGCGTCGAGATCGAAGCACGCAAGCAGTGGCCGACCGGGCTGCCCGACCTGTCCGGGCGGATCAAGCCCGAGCTCGGCGCCGAGCCCGGCAGGGCGCTCGGCCGGCTGACCGACATCGGGTGGGGCAACCGGCTGCGGGAGCTGTTCAACGGGGACGACGGGCCCATGGCCGACGACATGTTCAAGGCCGTGGTGCAGGTGCTGTCCTCCTGGGAGTGGCGTGAGCGCCCCGTCGCCGTGGTGAACGTCCCGTCCGCGACCCGGCCCGCGCTCGTGCGCGCGTTCGCCGAACGGCTGGCGTCGGTGGGGCGGCTGACCTACCTGGGGGAGCTGGGCTATCGGGCGGGCTCGCCGGGGCAGCAGTTCAACAGCGCCAAGCGGGTCCAGGCGGTCCGGGCCACGCTCGCCATGCCCAAGGAGCTGAGCGCGTCGATCGCCGGCTGCGGCGGGCCGGTGCTGCTCGTGGACGACCGCGTCGACACGGGGTGGACGATGACGCTGGCGGCGGCCCTCATACGGCACGCGGGCGCCCCGGCGGTGCTCCCGCTCGCCCTGGCCACCACTACCTGACGCCCATGGTCAGCAGGTCATAGTCGCCATAGACCGGGCTGACGTGGACGTTCGTGGCGTTCTGGCCGCGCAGCAGCACAGGGCGCCTCCAGGCCAGCGGGACGAGCACGGCCTGCTCGGCGAGCTTGGACTCCACCTGGCTCCACAGGGCGGCGCGTCTGCCCGGGTCGAGTTCGGCCCTGGCCTGGTCCATGAGGGAGTCGATGGCGCTGACGCGGACGCTCACGTTGAACGAGTACTCCTTGGGGTTGATCTGCCTGCTGTCCGCGATCAGCGTGAGGAACGACTCGGGGTCCGGCCAGTCGGGTGCCCAGGACTTCGCGACCAGGCCGATCTTGTTCTGTTTCAGGTATTCGGGGCTGCCGCCGTACTTCCGGAAGAAGTCCGCGACGGGGACCTGCTTCAGCGTGACCTTGATGCCCACGCGGGCGAGGCTCTGCTGAACGGCCTCGGCCGCGTTCCGCTCCCAGGCCACGTCCCGATAGACGTACGTGACGGCGAACCCGTCCGGATGCCCGCACGCGGCCAGCGACTCCTTGGCGGCCTGCTGGCCGCCGTCCGCCGTGAGGTCGGGATCGCGCTGACGCCGGCCGATGATCAGGGGCGGCAGGAGCGACGTCGGCACCTCCGCCTGAACGGTGCCGTAGGCGAGGGCGAGGTTCTTGAGCTGCAGGGCCCGGACCACGGCCCGGCGGCACTCGACGTTGTCGAACGGCTGCACCTCAGGGTTGATCGCCAGCATCCGCACGACCGTGGTCACCGGCGCGTCCGCCCGTTTCTTGAGCGCCGGGTCGTTGAGCACCCCGGCCGCGCCTTCCTGCGGGACCGAGGGGCCGAACTCGGCGCGGCCTTCGCGCAGCCGGCGTTCCGCGTTCTCCCCGTCGTACTCGATCACGTACCGGTCGGGGAGCGGCCTGCGGTTGGGGTCGGTCGAGGCGTCCCACTGGTCGTTGCGTGTGAGGACGACCATGTTCTTGCCGGCCGACACGCTCTCGATCTTGTACGGGCCTGAGGCCAGGACGGTGTCCTTGCCCTCCGGCACGGGGACGGTCTCCGGCATCTGCACGACCTCGTCGAACGTGGAGTACGGCTTCCTGAGGCGGAAGACGATCGTGCGCTCGTCGGGAGTCTGGATGGCCGAGTCGGTGTTCATGCCCGGCGACTTGACGGGGCCCCGGTAGCCGGAGGGGAGGTCGAGCATGAGGTCGAAGTAGGTCGAGCCTCCCGAGCGGCTGGGGTCCATGCTGCGCAGGACCGCGTACTTGACGTCCTTGGCGGTGATGGGCGTGCCGTCCTGAAATTTCACGCCTTGTCGGAGTTTGTAGGTCCAGGTCTTCCCGTCGGCGCTCGGCACGCCCAGCGACTCGGCGAGATCCGGGACGATCTGCGTCCCGGCGGTTCCCGGCACGGGCTTGAACATCGTCAGCGCACGTCCGTAGAGGCGGACCAGGTTCAGCGACAGCGGCAGGTAGATGTCTCCTGGATCGGTGGTCTCCAGGGGCTGCGCCGAGACGACGCGCAGGGTGCCGCCGGTCTTCGCCGAGGGGCTCGCGACCGACTCCACCGCCGCTCCGAACCCGGATGCCGCCGAGGACGAGGGCGTGGGGGAGGAGCCCGGCCGGGTGAAGACGCCGCTCTGGGCCACGAGCCACACCGCGACCCCTGCCACCAGGGCGGTGGCCGCCGCGCCCACCGTGATCACCGCCGCCCGCCGCCGTCGCCACTGAGGCTCGGTCGTGACCCCCTGCTGGGGCGGCGTGACAGGCCCGCCCACCGGATAGGGCAGCGGCTGCCCGTACGCCTGAGGGCCGCTCGTCGGCTGCGGGGTCGTGCCCGGCGAGCCCAAGGGCTTCGGGGTCGGGCTCGGCGATCCTGGGAACGGCGGGGTCGTGGCTGGTGCGGCCGGCGGTGCCGGGGACCTGGTCGGCGAGCCGGTGGTGCCGGCGCGGATCAGATCCCGCATCAGCTGCTCGGCCGTGGGCCGCTGCCGGGCGTCCTTGGCCAGCGACGCCCACAGCAGCGGCGCTATGTCCCCCGGCACGCCCGACAGATCGGGATCCAGGCTGAGGATGCGGTGCATCACCACGGGCAGCGGCCCGAACCCGAACGCCCCCCGCCCCGTGGCCGCGAACACCATCGTCCCCGCCCAGGCGAACACGTCGCTCGCCGGGGACGCCTCCCCGAGGAACTGCTCGGGCGCCATGAACGCGGGCGTCCCCACGATGCCGGTCGTCAGGCTCTGGCTGACGTCGAGCGCCCGCGCGATCCCGAAGTCGATCACCCGGGGGCCGTCGGGACCGAGCAGGACGTTGCTCGGCTTGAAGTCCCGGTGCACCACCCCGGACCCGTGAATGGCCACCAGCGCGGTGGCGGTCGTGATCGCCAGCCGCATCAGCGCCGGTCCCCGTACCGGCCCTTCCCTGGTGACCTGGTGCTGCAGGGACGGCCCGTCGACGTACTCGCCGACGATGTACGGCTGATCGTTGACGGCTCCGACATCGAGCACGCGAGCCGTGCAGAACTCCGCCACCCGCCGCGCCGCCTCGGCCTCGCGGCGGAAGCGGCGTACGGCCTGCTCGTCGTCGGCGAACCTGGCGTGCAGCAGCTTGATCGCGACCCGCTCGCCGCCGGGGGAGACGCCGAGGTAGACGCTGCCCTGGCCGCCCTCGCCCAGAAAGCCGGTGACCTCGTACGAGCCGACCGAGGTGGGATCGCCCGGCCGTAACGGACGCACGCCCTGCATCCGGCTCCCCTATGTCGCGCTAAATCCCGATCTGCCCACCATAGCGATCGAAGAGCCGCTCACAAGGGGATCAACGCTCAAGCCTGAGCGACCGGCGAGAGGGGCCGGTCAGAACGGCGGGCGGGCGCCCAGGTGCATGATCGCCTTCGCCGCCAGCCGGCAGCCGGAGGCGAGCGCCTCCGCCGGAGGCTTGCCCGCCAGCCAGGCCGGCAGGAAGCCGGCAGAGAACGCGTCGCCGGCCCCGGTGCCGTCCACGATCTTGTCGACCGGCTCGGCGGCCACGCGGACCGGCTCGGGGCGGCCGTTGCCGTACCAGAGGGCGCCTTCGGCGTTCATCTTGATGACGACCTGCGGGAACCACGCGGTCAGCACCTTGGCGGCGGCCTCGGCGTCGTCGCGCCCGGTCAGCACCTTGGCCTGCTCGATGTTGGCGAACAGCAGCTTGACCCCGTTGGTCCACTCCAGGAACGGCTCCGCCCCCGTGCGGTCCAGAGGCGCGGACGAGGCGCAGTCGACCGAGATCGACATGCCGCCGCGCCTGGCCATGTCGAGCGCCGCGAGGCCCGCGTCGCGCGAGCCCTCGTTGATCAGCGTGTAGCCCGACAGGTGGAGGTGCGAGCCTCCGGTGAACAGGTCACGCGGCAGGTCCTCGGGCGACAGCGCCGCGTTGGCGCCCGGGTCGGAGAGCATGGTGCGCTCGCCCTTGTGCGTGACGAGCACCACACAGGTGCCGGTGGGGCGCTCGGGGTCCATGACGAGCCGGGCGTCGACGCCGTAGCCCATCAGCTCCATGTCACGGTTGCGCCCCGTGATGTCGGCGCCCCTGCGGCCGATGAAGGCCACCTCGGCGCCCTCGACGGCCAGCCACGAGGCGATGTTAGCCCCCGAGCCGCCGCCGTGCATGGTCACGATCGCCGGGGTGTCGCTCGCCCTGGCGAGCGCATAACGGGCGCGCGCGACCGCGTCGGTCATGAGATCGCCCACCACGACGACCCGCGTCATGATGCCACCACCTTGCTGCCTTCAGAACGAGCCTGGCCACGGCAAAAGTAACAGCTTCCGGGCTGCCCGTGGGGCGGTCCCAGGACACCGGGCTGCAGTCGATGCACAAGCGTTGCCCAACAGGGGTCCAACAGGGGCTGAGGTCTTGGCATGTGGGACACGGGTTTACGCTCGTGGTTGTGGAGGCACACTATCCGGCCCACTGGGAGGCCGATGTCGTCCTGGCCGACGGTGGCACGGCACATGTCCGTCCGATCAAGCCCGCCGACGCGGACCGCCTCCGCTCTTTTTACTCGCGTCTGTCGGACGAGTCGATCTATTTCCGGTTCTTCGGGCCGAGACCCCGGCTGTCCGACAGGGAAGTCGAGCGGTTCACGAACGTCGACTACGTCAACCGGGTCGCCCTGATCGCCACCATCGGCACCGAGATGGTGGCCGTCATCCGTTACGACCGCACCGGGCCGGGCGAGGCGGAGGTGGCCTTCCTCGTGGAGGACGCGCACCAGGGCAGGGGAGTGGCCTCCGTGCTCCTGGAGCACCTGGCGGCCACCGCCCGCGAGAACGGCATCGAACACTTCGTCGCCGACGTCCTGCCCGCCAACATGCGCATGACGGGCCTGCTGCGCCAGGCCGGTTACACGGCCCAGAGCCAGTTCGAGGACGGCGTCGTACGCATGACGCTCGACCTCACCCCCACCGAGACCTCGACGGAGGTCACGCTCGCGCGCGAGCACCGGGCCGAGTCCAGGTCCATCGCCAGGCTGCTCACCCCCGGCTCGGTGGCCGTCATCGGCGCTTCACGGGAGCCCGGCGGGGTCGGCCAGACCGTTCTCCGCAACCTGCTGGCCGCCGATTTCACCGGCCCCGTCTATCCGGTGCACCGGGAGGTGCGGGCCGTGGCGGGCGTGCGGGCCTATCCGAGCGTGAGGGCCATCGACGGCGACGTGGACCTGGCCGTGGTGGCCGTGCCCGCCTCGGGCGTGCTCGACGTGGTCAAGGAGTGCGCGGAGAAGGGCGTCCACGGGCTGGTGGTGGTCTCCTCGGGGTTCGGGGAGACGGGCCCGGAGGGCAGGGCCAGGCAGGACGAGCTGGCCCGGATCGCGCGTTCGTACGGGCTGCGCGTCGTGGGCCCCAACTGCCTGGGCATCGCCAACACCGACCCCGGCGTCAAGCTCAACGCCACCCTCGCCGCCACCCTGCCGTGCCGGGGAAAGGTGGGGTTCTTCAGCCAGTCGGGCGCGCTCGGCACCGCGCTGCTCCAGCGGGTGGCGCAGCGCGGCATGGGCATCTCGTCGTTCGTCTCCGCCGGCAACAGGGCCGACGTCTCCGGCAACGACCTGCTCCAGTACTGGGAGGAGGACGACTCGACCGAGGTGATCCTGCTCTACCTGGAGTCGCTCGGCAATCCGCGCAAGTTCACCCGGCTGGCCAGGCGCATCTCCCGGAGCAAGCCGGTCGTGGTGGTCAAGAGCGGCGGCACGCCCGCCGGCCACTCGGCTGAGGAGCTGGGCCTGCCGGACTCGGCGATCAGCTCGCTGTTCGAGCAGGCGGGGCTGATCAGGGTCGACGACCTCATCCAGCTCTTCGACGTCGGCCAGTTGCTGGCCTACCAGCCGCTGCCGGCCGGGCCCAGGGTCGCGCTCGTGACCAACTCCGACGCGCTCGGCCTGCTCGCCGCCGACTCCTGCCTGGCCGCCGGGCTGGAGCCGTGCCCGCCGGTCAACCTCGGTCCCGCCGCCGGAGCCTCGGAGTTCGGTACGGCGCTCGCCGGCGAACTGGCCTCACCCGACGTGGACGCCGCCGTCGTCATCTATATGCCGCCCATTCCCGGCGACACGGACGAGGTGGCGGCCGAGCTGCTACGGGTCTCCAAGGACGTTGCCAAGCCGGTGCTCGCGACGTTCCAGGGCCATCTGGGCATGCACCCGTCGCTGCGCGTCGAGACCAGCGCTCCGGGGTGCGAGGTGACGCCGTCGCGCGGCTCGATCCCGTCGTACGCGGCGCCTGAGGAGGCGGTCAGGGCGCTGGCCCAGGTGGTCCGCTACGCGAGGTGGCGCGCCCACCCGGCGGTGCCGCCACCGGAGCTCGACGGCATCGACACGGACCGCGCCAAGCACCTGGTCCGCACGGCCCTGTCCACCGCCGCACCCACTCCTGACATCCCGCGGCCGTCCACCCCGGACGGTCCCATGGGGAGTTCGGCGGGGGCGGCGAGCGTTGAGGGCGAGTCCCCGTCGGGCGTGTTCGCGCAGCCGGGGCCACCGGTCGAGGTCGACGCCACCGAGCTGCTCTCCTGCTACGGCCTGACCGTCTGGCCGGCCGAGGTGGTGCGCACGCCGGACGAGGCGGTGGAGGCGGCCGAGCGGCTCGGGTGGCCCGTGGTGCTCAAGGTGGCCGACCCCGGCGCCTCGCGCCGCGCGGGCACCGTACGGCTCGGGCTGACCGGCCCCGAGATGGTGCGTCACGCCTTCGCCGGGTTCGCCGGCGGCGAGGAGATGGAGCTGGCGGTCCAGCGGATGGCGCCGCAGCCCGCCGTGCCGACCGTCGTGGGCGCCGTCGAGGACCCCGCGTTCGGCCCCGTCGTGTCGTTCGGGCTCGGCGAGGTGACCGCGCGCCTCCTGCTCGACCAGGGGTTCCGGCTGGCACCCCTGACGCGGGAGGACGCCGCCGCGCTCGTGCGCTCCGTGCGGGCGGCCCCGCTGCTCTTCGGCCAGTACGGCTACCCGCCCGTGGCCGTGGAGGCCCTGGAAGACCTCCTCGTACGCGTCGGCCGCCTGGCCGGAGACCTGCCGGAGGTGGCCAGGCTGGACCTGGACCAGGTGCTCGTCGGCGAGTCGAACGTCATCATCCTCGGCGCCCGCGCCACCCTGCGCACTCCGGCCGGTCCGCGCCTCGACGGCGGCCCTCGGAGACTCTCCTGATCCGCTCTCAGCGAATGACGGCGAGTGGCGGCGAATGGCGGCAAATGAGGTGAACCCAAGTGCCACCTGATGCCTGGATAAAAGACGTTATAGAGCGTTATATCCGGCGGGTGAGTGTACTGCCCGTCCCTGGCAGGATGGACCCATGAGGGAAACCCGAGTCTCCGCCGCGGGCCTGCGCGAAGCGATCGAGCGCAGCGGCTACTATCCCGACCTCGTCACCGACGCGGTCGAATCCGCGCTGGGCAAGGAGGCGGTGACCGCCTTCGTGGTCCATCACGAGGCCACGTTCGATCCCGCGATGGAGGTGCGCCGGCACGTCACCGTCCTGGTGCTGTCGGCGACGCGGCTGCTGGTCTGCCACACCGACGAGCACCCCGCGGTGGAGGGCGTCTCGACATCCCACGCCTCCACGACCACGGAGGCCGTACGGTTGAGCCGCATCCAGTCGGTCGCCGTCACCCGCGTCGTGCCCGACCCCGCCTCCTACGTCCCGGGCGTCCCTCCGACGGAGGCGACCCTCACGATCGGCTGGGGCGCCATCTCGCACGTGGACCTGGAGCCGGCGACGTGCGGCGACGAAAACTGCGAGGCCGACCACGGCTACACGGGCGCGATCACGGCCGACGACCTGTCGCTCAGGGTCAGCGAGGCGGCCGACGGCCCGGAGGCCGTCACCCACGTCCTCGCCTTCGCCAAGGCCCTGTCCGAGGCCACCGCCCGCGCCGCCTCCTGACTCCCGCCCAGATCAGCGCCAGGGTCGCGCCGTGCTCGCCTGGCACCTGGACCGGTTCGGCGGCGGGAGCGTGTCGCATGCGGTCGCCGGTCAGGGCGCCGCGTGGGGGGCTCGGCCGTGCCCATGCCGGTCGGGCCGGCGCCGGGCCTGACGGACCTGGCGGAGAGATCCGCGCGAAAAGGGAGAAATTCGCGAAGGCATAGGATGATGGGCATGCTGGTGCCGGGGTACGGCGGCGGGTCGCTGGCAGATCTGCCTGGTGCGTTGCTGGCGGCGCTGGGCGTCCACGAGCCCGGCACCTCTGGTGCGTCGAGCGCGCCCGAGACGACGGCCGAAGGGCCTGGCGCCGCGCGCGACACGGCCACCGCCCTCACCCCCTCGAACGACCCCCCGCTCGTCCTGGAGCCCGCCGAGCGCGTCTGCCTCTTCCTGGTGGACGGTCTGGGGGCCGAGCTGCTGCGGTCGCACGCCGAGGCCGCCCCGTTCCTCTCCTCGATGGTGAGCAGGACGCTCACCGCCGGATTCCCCGCCACCACCGTCACCAGCCTCTGCTCCCTGGGCACCGGCCTGACGCCGGGCGAGCACGGCATGCTCGGGCTGACGCTGGCCGTGCCGGGCACCGGCCACCTGTTCAACTGCCTGCGGTGGAGCCTGCCCGGCGGCCTGATCATGGATCCGGACCAGTGGCAGCCCGCCCCGACCGTCTACCAGCGCGCCGTACGGGCCGGGATCGACTCCGTCTACGTCGGTCCCGCCGAGTTCGAGGGCACCGGGCTGACCAGGGCCGTCTATCGAGGCGTGCGCTACGTGGCCGCCGACGCCGTGGGCGACCGCGTGGCGCGGGTGCACGAGGTGATGCGGGCGGGCTCGGCACACGTCACCGTCTACTACGGCGACCTCGACGCCGCCGGCCACATGACGGGCTGGGGGAGCGAGGAGTGGCTCCGGCAACTCGCCGTCGTCGACGACATGGCGCGCCGGCTCGCCGAGGGGCTGCCTCCCGGCTCCGCGCTCTACGTCACCGCCGACCACGGCATGGTCAACGCCACCGAGAAGATCGACGCCGAACAGGTTCCCGAGCTGATGGCGGGCGTGACACTGCTCGGTGGCGAGGCCAGGGCCAGGCACGTCTACGCCGAGCGGGGCGCGGGGAAAGACGTGCTGGAGGCGTGGCGCGACACCCTTCGCGGCAAGGCCTGGGTAGTGTCCAGGCAGGAGGCGGTCGAGTCGGGCTGGTTCGGGCCACGGGTGCGGGACGCGTGGCTGGAACGCATCGGCGACGTCGTGGCCGTGCCCCACACCGACCTGGCCATCACCGCCCCCACCCACAACCCGATCGAGGCGCTCTTCATCGGATACCACGGTTCGATGACGGCGGCCGAGCAGCATGTCCCGCTCCTGGAGGTACGCACTTGACCAGCCCGCTGATCACACCTGCCGCGCTCGACGCGCTCGACGACGTGACGGTGCTCGACGTTCGCTGGCGGCTGGGCGGGCCGCCCGGCGTGGAGTCCTATCGCGAGGGGCACATTCCCGGCGCCGTCTACTGCGACCTGGACAGAGACCTCGCGGCGCCTCCCGGCGAGGGCGGCCGGCATCCGCTGCCCGAGGCGGGCGCGTTCCAGAGCGCGATGCGGCGGCTCGGGGTGTCGAACGGGCGGCCGGTGGTGGTCTACGACGACACCGCCTCCACGGTCGCGGCCAGGGCCTGGTGGGCGCTGCGCTACTTCGGCCACCAGGACGTTCGCGTGCTCGACGGCGGACTGCCCGCGTGGACCGAGGCCGGGCTGCCCACGACGAAGGACGTGCCGGCGTCCGGCCTCGCCGAGGGTGACTTCACCGCGAGGCCGGGCGGGATGCCGGCGTTGACCGCTGACGAGGCGGCGGCGCTGGCCACCCAGGGCGTGCTGCTCGACGCACGGGCCGCCGAACGCTACCGGGGCGAGGTGGAGCCGGTCGATCCGGTGGCCGGGCACGTCCCAGGGGCGGTCAGCGCGCCCACGACCGAGAACGTGGGACCCGACGGCCGCTTCCTCGCCCCAGCCGCGCTTCGTGACCGCTTCACCGGGCTCGGGGTCGGTGAGGGCGTTCCGGCGGGAGCGTACTGCGGCTCCGGCGTGATGGCCGCGCACGAGGTGCTGGCGCTGGAGGTGGCGGGCCTGCCCGCCGCGCTCTATGTGGGCTCCTGGTCCAACTGGGTCGCCGACCCCACGAGACCGGTCGCCACCGGCTGACCCCGTCGTCCTGCCGACCGGCCGTCCGGCTGATCCCTCCGGACGGCCGGTGCCTGCTGCGGGCCCTCCGCGTCAGCACAACGGCCGGCTCCCCGCGTCAGTACAACGGCCGGCTCCCCGCGCCGAAGCAGGCGAAGCCGGTTTCGCCCGTCTTGGCCGCGGCGGACGCCAGCGCCGCGTCCGGCGGCAGGCCGGTCGCCACGAGCTCGTGGAACATGCTCATCAGTGCCCGAGCCGCTTCATCGCGCACCGGCACCAGCCCGGCCACCACGCACGACGACCCCTTGGCCAGGAACGCCCCCGGCAGGCCCAGCGGCGCCCCCTCGACCGGCGCGCGCGACATCCCGGAATTGCAGGCCGACAGCACCACCAGGCCCGGCGCTCGCGGGATGTCCAGCAGGTCGTACGCCATGAGCGACCCGTCCTCCATGGTGATCCCGGACACCAGCGGACTACGTGCGTGAAAGACCCCGTGCGCGGCCAGATGCAGCACATCAGCCGCCTCCAGCGCCTCCAGCACCGCCTTGGTGCGCCCCGGCACCGCGTGGCCGTCCGGATGGCAGGCCAGGACGTTCGCCACCTCGGCGTGCGCGTGCGCCAGAGCGGGTCCGGCCGCCGCCACCACCACCGGCGGCCTGCCCCGGCCGGAGAGAGGGACCTCCCTGGCGTGCACCCAGGCGGCGGCGCCGGCGGTCACGGTCACCGGGCGTTCGCGCAGGCACGGCAGCGCACCCCACGGCAGCGTGTGCAGGGCGCCCACCGGCACCATCACTAACGGCCCGTCGCCCAGCTCGGCCAGCAGCGGGCGCAGCAGCAGCCGCTCGACCTCCAGGCCCGCCGCCTCGACGTTCGCCACGTCGCACGCCTCGGGATCATGCCGTGGCGCGGCGGACCGCCGGCGTAGCGCGTACCGCAGGCGGACGATCGCCTCCTTGACCGTCCGCACGTCGCCCACCCGCCGCAGCGCCACCCGCTCCCCAGTGATCACGACGGCCAGCAGCGCGTCCTCGTCCGCCACGAACTCCACCAGCGCCCCGGGCCCCAGCCCGGCCCGCACCCGATCGGGAGTCACCGGCGAGCACGCATGCGAGGGCGCCGCCACCGCCCGCCACCGCTCCGCGAACTCGAACACCTCCCGCGCGCACCCGCCACGCACCGCCAGCCCCAGCCCGAACGCCGCCAGCCGCTCCCCGGCCCTGGCCGCATGGGCGCGCAGCGAGGGGTCGTCGAACGTCTCCACCCGCTCGCTCACCTCCGACAGCCCGGTATGGACCGCCCGGAACGCCCCCGTGGCGTCCTCCTGCAGCGACGCCTCCAGCGCGAGCGCGTGCTGGCGTACGGGCACCGGGATGTCGGGCGTCCGCGCGGGCTCCGCGGCCAGGGAGGTCAGCCGGGTGCCGACGGGGGCCCACGGCTCCTCGCGTTCGGCGTGCTCGGTGAGCCGGGCGAGCTGTGCCGAGGCCGTCGGGTGGTCGTCGAGGGCCAGCGCCGCCTCGGCCGCCACCAGCCGCAGCGCGGCCGCCGCCTCGAGGTGGGCGGCGTCGTCCTCCAGCTCGTCCGCGCATGCGACCAGCTCGGCGACCAGGGCGGGAGTGACGGGTTCGAGCGCCAGCCGGGCACGCAGGACGACCTCGTTCGCCAGCGGCAGCCACGAGGTCCGGTCCTGGGCGGCCAGCTCGGCGGCCGCCTGCTCGGCTACCTGCCGCGCCCGGTGCGGGTCACCGGTGAGCAGCTCCACCTGGGCCAGCTTCAGCCGCGCCTCGGCCAGCGCCACGTGCGCGCCCGACGCCTCGAGATCGGGTACGGCCAGGCTCAGCATGGCCCTGGCCTCGCCGGGCAGATGGGCGGCCAGCAGGGCGCCGGCGAAGTCGGCCCGCATCGTGGCCAGCCGCTCGGGGAAGCCGAACAGGGTGTCCTCGGCCTCGCGGTAGTGCTTGAACGCCCCCGCGATGTCGCCACGCCGTACGGCTAGGAAGGGCAGGTTCGCGGCGGACAGGCGGGCCAGGTGCCGCAGCCCCGAGCGCTGGGAGATCTCCAGGCAGGCGGTGAGGTCGCGCATGGCGGCGTCCCAGCCGCCGCGGTAGGAGTGGACCAGGCCGCGGTTGAGCAGCCCGCCCGCCAGGAACCTGCGGTCGTCGATGGTGCCGGGAGCGGTCACGAGCACCCGCAGCGCGCGGTCGCAGGCCGCGATGGCCTCCTGGTGGCGGCCGAGGCGGGCCAGGGCCACCGCGCGCTGCGTGTCGAGCTTGGCGCGGTCGAGCGGCGAGAGGTGCGACCAGGCCAGGGCGGCCACGCGGAGGGCCTGGCGCGGGTGGCCGCGTTCGGTGCGTACGGTGACGAGGGAGAGTCGGGCCTGGGCGACCCTCTCGGGCGGGGCGTCCTCGGTGGCGATGGCCTCGCGGAGGTGGTGCTCGGCGCTGCGGAGATCGCCCAGCTCGCGGGCGGCGAGCGCGATGGCTCTGAGCGCGACGGCCTCGGCCTCGGGATGACGGGCGCGGCGGGCGGCGGCCAGGACGAAGCGGCCTGCCTGGAGTGCGTGATCGGGATCGACCAGGGAGCGCATGACGGCGGCCTCGGCCGCCACGACGAGCGGGTCGCGGTCGCCGGGTGGGTCTGGTGTCGCGCTCATGTCGGGGCCTTGGAACGAAACGGCCGAGAGAGGGATCGCGGCTCTCTCGGCTGGTCGGTGGGTCGTCAGGTCGGGGGGGTCAGGGACGGATGCGTACCCATCTGGTCTGGACGGGTTTCTGGCCGACCCGGTGGCACACGATGCTGAGCCAGCCCGGTGGCAGGCCGGTGACGGCGAACTCGCCTGTGGGCGTGACCCGCCGGGACAGTGTCAGATGAGGGGTTTTCACATCGATGAGGGCGCCCTCTCCAGGGTTGGGGGAGATGTGTCCGGCGACATCGATGAGGCCGTCGCCGATCGTCACCTCCAGATCGAAGGTGAGATCCGCCGTGACGAAGCGCACCAGGTGGGAGCCCTCGCCATCGCGTACGCCGCCGGCTGCGGCGCACTCGCCGGGCGCGGCCGTGACCGCTCCCGGGACCCGAAGCCCGTAGACGTCACGTGCGGCGGCGGACACGTGACCGGGGATCGGGTCGTTCCCGGAGGCCAACCGGAGGGCCGCCAGGAAGTATTCATCGTTGATCATTGCGCTGTCTCCTGTAGTGAGAGCAGAGTGCGCAGTTTTTCCAGGCAGCGGGCCTTGGTCGGCCCGATGCTGCCCACGGGGAGTCCGAGCCGAGCCGCGATCTGCTGGTTGCCGACGTCGATGGCGACCAGCTGGAGGAGTGACCGGCAGGGTTCGGGCAGGGTGGAGACCGTCTTCCAGAGCAGGCGCCTGCCGTCGGCCTCCAGGACGGCGGACTCCGGGTCAGGATCTTCGACGACCTCGAAGGAGGAGATGCGCGGGCTCTCCTTCCGCAGCAGCAGGAGGGCTTCGCGGCGCACGGTCGTCATGAGCCAGCCCCCCACTGCCGCGGGATCCCTGATGCTCTGGAAGTGCTGCAGCAGGCGCAGCCAGGAGCCCTGGACCGCGTCCGCCGCGTCGGAGGGGCTCAGGCCGCACGCGCGGGCCACAGCCCACATACGCGGCCCGAACCTGGACTCCAGCTCGTCCCAAGCCGAGCGGTCTCCCTCAGCGGCCGCGACAAGCAGCTCCGCTGGATCTCGCATGCGGCCTCCTTCCGCCCGGCACGGACAGGCGATCATGCCTCCCCGTGATTACCTGAGGACTGAGCGTAAACTCTACAGACTCGCCGGGATGAGAACTCCCAGATCGGGAATTTGCCGGGCGCCCTCCGAGTCGAAGAGCCGCCTGGCCACTTCCTTGGCCGGCTCGCTCTTGGCCGCGTCCGCGACGGCCCCCGCCACCAGGGCGGTGGCGAAGGACGTGCCGCTCCACGTCGCGTATCCCGCGAAGTCGCCCCCGTCCAGAAAACTGCTGGTCAGCCAGTCGCCGCGGGCGCAGGCGTCCACCCAGGTGCCGTAGCCGGAGTAGGGGGCCCTGCGCTCCTCGGACGCGTCCACGGCGGCCACGCCCACCACATTGGCCATCGCCGCGGGCCAGAACGGCCGGTCGGACCCGGTGTTGCCCGCGCAGGCCACGGTCACCGTGTCCTGCAGCGCCGCGATGGCGTCACTCAGGAGCTGAGGCGGCCGGTCGTCGAAGGTGTGACAGCCGAAGGAGAGGTTGAGCACGTGCGGCGGTCGCTCACGCATGCGGAAGAGGGCGCGTGCGACGGTCGCCTCGTCGCTGACGCCGTCGCCGTCGAGCACCCGGTGGACGCGCAGCGCCGCGCCCGGTGCCCGGCGGGCCAGCAGGCCGGCGATGAACGTGCCGTGTCCGGCCTGCGAGCCCTCGGTCGCGTCGGCGTCCTCCGGGGCGGTCTGGCCGTACCAGTCGGTGCCGGCCCACCACGGATGCTTGGCCACGCCGGTGTCGAGCAGCCCCACGACCACGTCCGAGTGGGACCGGCCCGGTTTGTGGTGGATGGGTGGGATGGGGAAAGGTCTGGACGCGGGACCGCCGAAGAACAGGGGCTGGCCGCGGAACACGTGGTTCGGCGACGCCCTGAGGCCCTGCTCGCGTAGTTCGGCCGTGATCTCGCAGGGGTCGGCGCCGGGCGACAGGTGGATCACGCAGACGCCGTCCGCCTCCGAGACCGCCTGGGTCCACCGCCTGGCGGCGGACAGCGCGGTGCGGTCAGTCAGCAGCTGACCTGGCCGGATGAACGCCGCGCCGACAGATTGCATTTCCATGAGGCGGTATGTTTCCCCGCTCGTCCAACTGTCACATGCCACTCCCGCACCAAGTTGGTATGGCCCCCCTCTGGTGCCGGATAGCGACCGACGGTAGTCTCTCCCTAGTCACTTGTGATCATCCTGGGGCGAGGCCGTTGGGGAAGGCGCACCTCGTACCGAAACGGGAGGTCCGGTGTCTGCTCGTGGCGTCCTTTACGTCCACTCGGCTCAGCCCGCGCTGTGCCCTCACATCGAATGGGCAGTCGCGGGTGTCCTTGGCGTGCCCGTAGATCTGACGTGGACGCCGCAACCCGCCGCGCCCAATGTCGTACGCGCGCAGGCGGAATGGGAAGGCAGACCGGGCATCGCCGCGGCCATCGCCTCCTCACTCATGGGCTGGCAGCGCCTGCGGTTCGAGATCACCGAGGACGCCTCGCCGGGTGTGGACGGGTCCCGTCACGCCTACACGCCCACCCTCGGCGCCTTCACCGCGGTCATCGGCGTCGCGGGCGACATCATGATCCCCGAGGACCGGCTCAGGACCGCGATGATGATGGCGGCTCAGGGGCGGTGTGTGCTGGAGGACGAGCTGGACAAGATGCTCGGACGGCCCTGGGACGAGGAGCTGGAGCCGTTCCGGTACGCGGGCGACGGCGCGCCGGTCCGCTGGCTCCACGCCGCCGTCTGACCCCCCACCACGGCCTCCCGTAAGCCGCAGAGGCCCCGCACCGACGCCGGTGCGGGGCCTCTTGGGAAGTCGGCCCAGGCCCCGCTCGTGGCGCGGCGCCGCCCCGGCCGACGTGCATGCGGGTCCCTTGGGGGAGGGATCGGCGGGACACTCGCCGGCCCCGAACGCCGCCCGCACGCCCGGCGCCTCCGCCCGCACGCCCGGCGCCTCCGGCCGCGCGCCCCGGCGTCCGGCGTCCTGCGCCGCGCGCCCGGCGTCCCGCGTCCTGCGCCGCGCGCTCCGCGTCCCGTGCCGCACGCCCTGGGTCCCGCTCGCGTCCCTTTGCGCCTTAGCCCCGCGCCCCGGCGAGGGAGGTGGTCGCGCCAAAAGGCACATGCCAGAAGGACCCCGCCGATGTCGGCGAGGTCCTTCGGAAGAGCTTGGGGAGGGTTACAGGGGGATGTTGCCGTGGGCGCCACGGGCAGGCGTGGCCTGGGCCAGGACCTTGGCGATGGCGCCGCGCGTCTCCGCGGGCTTGATCACCTCGTCGATGACCCCCAGCTCCTGCGCCCGTACGAGCCCACCGGCCAGCTTCTCGTGCTCGGCGGCCAGCTTCTGCTCCAGCTCCGCCCGCTCCTCATCCGGAGCCGCGGCCAGCTCGCGCCGCTTGAGGATGCGTACGGCCGCCACTGCCCCCATGACCGCCACCTCGGTGGTCGGCCAGGCGAACACCTTGGTGGCGCCGAGCGCGCGGGAGTTCATCGCGATGTACGCCCCGCCGTACGCCTTCCGCGTCACCAGCGTGACCCGCGGCACCGAGGCCTCGGCGAAGGCGTGCAGCAGCTTGGCGCCCCGCCGGACGACCCCGTCGTGCTCCTGCCCGACCCCGGGCAGGTAACCGGGCACGTCCACGAGGACAACCAGCGGCACTCCGAATGCGTCACACATACGAACGAATCGGGCGGCCTTCTCGGCGGACGTGGCGTCGAGGCAGCCGCCGAGCCGCATCGGGTTGTTGGCGATCACACCGACCGTCCGGCCGCCGAGGCGGCCGAGCGACGTGACGATGTTGGGCGCCCACTTGGGGTGCAGCTCGACGCCGGGCTCGTCGAGCAGGCCGTTGACCAGCGGCTTGACGTCGTATGCGCGCCTCGCCGACTCGGGCAGCAGCGTGGAGAAGTCCACTTCCTCGATTTCTCCGGTGCGCACCCGGCCCTGGTGGCCGAGGAGCGTGGCGAGCTGGCGCGCCTTGACGTACGCGTCGGTCTCGGACTTGGTGACGACGTGCACGACGCCGCTGCGCTTGCTGTGGGGCTCGGGGCCGCCCAGGGCCGCGGCGTCGACGCTCTCGCCGGTGACGCTGCGGACCACGTCGGGGCCGGTGACGAAGATACGGCCGGAGTCGGCCAGGATGACCAGGTCGGTCAGCGCGGGGCCGTAGGCGGCGCCGCCGGCGGCCGGGCCGACGACCACGGAGATCTGCGGCACCACACCGGACGCCTTGGTCATGGCGGCGAAGACGGTGCCGACGGCGTGCAGCGACTCGACGCCTTCGGCGAGTCGCGCACCGCCGGAGTGCCAGATCCCGATGACCGGCACCCGTTCACGGACGGCCACGTCGTAGGCGTGCACGATGTGCTCGCAGCCCTCGCTGCCCATCGCGCCGCCCTGGAAGCGGGCGTCACTGCAGAAGGCGACGACGGGGACACCCTCGACGCGGCCCATGGCGGTCAGCACACCGCTCTTGTCCTGGGGGGTGATCAGCCGCAGCGAGCCCTCGTCGAGCAGCGCGGCCAGCCGGACGACTGGATCACGGGGATCGGCGGACTCCTGTTCGGAACCGTCTGCCGCCATCCGGTTGTCCAGCACGGTCATGTCAAGCCCCCTTAAACACGACGGCCACGTTGTGGCCGCCGAATCCGAACGAGTTGTTGACCGCGGCGATGTCGCCTTCGGGCAGCGTGCGGTTGGCCCCGTGAACGATGTCCACCTCGATGCCGTCGTCGAGGTTGTCGAGGTTGATGGTGGCGGGGACGATCCGCTCCTGCAGGGCCTTGATCGTGAAGACGGATTCGATGCCGCCGGCCCCGCCGAGCAGGTGGCCGGTCATGGACTTGGTGGAGGTCACCAGCGGGTGGGTGCCGATGGCCTTGGCCACCGCCTGCACCTCGCCGACGTCCCCCGCGGGGGTTGAGGTGGCGTGCGCGTTGACGTGCTTGACGTCGAGACCGGTGATGTCCGCGTCGTTCAGCGCCTGCGTCATCGCCATGATGATGCCGCGGCCCTCGGGTTCGGGCTGGGTGATGTGGTGGGCGTCGGCGGAGTAGCCGACGCCGGCGCAGTAGGCGTAGATCCGCGCACCGCGCGCCTTGGCGTGCTCCTCGGACTCCAGCACCACGATGCCGGCGCCCTCGCCGAGCACGAACCCGTCACGGTCGCGGTCCCACGGCCGGGAGGCGCCCTGCGGGTCGTCGTTGCGCTGGGACATGGCCCGCGCGGCGGCGAAGGCGGCCATGTTGAGCCCGTGGATGGCGGCCTCGGTGCCACCGGCGACCACGATGTCGGCGCGGCCGGCCCTGATCATGTCCATCGCGTGGCCGATGGCCTCGGCTCCGGACGCGCACGCCGAGACGGTGGCGTGCACCCCGGCCTGGGCGCCCAGGTCGAGGCCGATCCAGGCGGCGGGCCCGTTGGGCATGAGCATCGGCACCGTGAACGGCGAGAGCCGGTTCCAGCCCTTCTCGCGCCAGGTGTCGTACGCGCTCAGCGTGGTGCTGATGCCGCCGATGCCGCTGGAGACCACGACGCCGAGCCGCTCCGGCGCCACCTCGGGAGCGCCGGCGTCCTGCCAGGCCTCCCTGGCGGCGACCAGCGCGAACTGCTCGCTGCGGTCGAGGCGGCGGGACTCGGGCCGGGGCAGCACCTCGGTGGGATCGACCGCGGCCGTCCCCGCGAACTTCACGGGGACGTGGTCGATCCAGTCCGTGGTGAGGGTCTCGACGCCCGACTGACCGGCGAGGAGCGCCGTCCAGGTCGAGGTGACGTCTCCACCGACGGGCGTCGTCGCGCCAAGCCCGGTGACGACGACACGTGCCCGGTTCGCACTCACTTTTTCGCGCTCCTTGCTAGTCAGAAGGGAATTGCTCTTAACCCTGGATGAAGTTGAGGACGTCCTTGACCGTCTTCAGGTTCTTGAGCTGGTCGTCGGGGATCTCGACGCCGAACTCGTCCTGGGCGGCCACGGCGATCTCGACCATGGACAGGGAGTCGATGTCGAGGTCGTCCACGAAGCTCTTCTCGGGGGTCACGTCAGAGGCCGGGATGCCGGTGATCTCGTTGATGATCTTGCCGAGGCCCGCGAGGATCTCCTGCTCGGTGGCAGCCATGTCGATGGTTCTCCTTTGATTTCTGGGTTCTGTACGGCTGCGCCGTACAAGCTCTTGATGGATGGGGGGAGGCTAAGGGATCTCGATCACTTGGCCCGCGTAGGTGAGGCCCGCGCCGAAGCCGAGCAGCAGCGCGAGGTCGCCGGAGCGGACCTCGCCGCGCTCGATCATGCGCGAGAGCGCCAGCGGGATCGAGGCGGCCGAGGTGTTGCCCGCGTCGACGATGTCGCGCGCGATCACGGCCTTGTCGGCGCCCAGCTTGCGGGCGATGGCCTCGATGATACGGAGGTTGGCCTGGTGCGGCACGAACGCGCTCAGCTCCGCGGGGTCCACGCCCGCCCGCTCGCAGGCTTCGAGCGCCACCGGGTGGAGCGCGGTGGTCGCCCAGCGGAAGACGGTCTGGCCCTCCTGGTGGAGGAAGTGCTCGCGGTCCTTGATGCTGATGGCCTCGGACCTGTCGCCGGAGCTGCCCCACACCACGGGGCCGATGCCCGGGGTCTCGGAGGGAGCCACCACCGCGGCGCCCGCGCCGTCGGCGAAGATCACGGCGGTGGACCTGTCGGTCCAGTCGACCCACTGCGACAGCTTCTCCGCGCCGATGACCAGCACGTTTCTGGCCGCGCCACCGCGAACGGCGGCGCTCGCGGTGGCGAGCGCGTAGCAGAACCCGGCGCAGGCGGCGTTCACGTCGAACGCGCCGGGCGCCTTGATGCCGAGGCGGTGGGCCACGACGGCGGAGGCGTTGGGGATCTGGGTCTCGAGCGTGCACGTGGCCACGATGACCAGGTCGACGTCCTCCGGCGACAGGCCGCTGGCGGCCAGCGCCTTGCCGCCGGCGATGGTGGCCATGTCCTCGACGGACTCGCCGTGGGATGCGATCCGGCGCTCCTTGATGCCGACCCGGGACTGGATCCACTCGTCGTTGGTGTCCATGGTCTTGGCCAGGTCGTCATTGGTGACGACGTTCGCCGGCTGGTAGTGGCCGAAGGCGAGAATCCTGCCGCCTGGGGCGATGTCGGGGACCTTCACTTGATCAGCTCCCTGGCCGCTTCGAGGTCGTCGGGGGTCTTCAGCGCCACGGTCTGAACGCCGGACAGGCCGCGCCTGGCCAGGCCGGTGAGCGTGCCACCGGGCAGCAGCTCGATCATCTTCGTGACGCCGAGCGCGCCCATGGTCTGCATGCAGGCGCCCCACCGGACGGGGCTGCTGATCTGCTTGACCAGCCGCTCCACGAACTCGGCGCCGCCGGAGACCGCCTGGCCGTCCGAGTTGGACAGCAGCGTGATGCCGGGGTCGGCGGGGACGACGCCGGCGGCGGCCTCGCGCAGGCTCTCCACCGCGGAGGCCATGTGGCGGGTGTGGAAGGCGCCGGCCACCTTCAGCGGGATGAGGCGGGCGCGGGCCGGCGGGTCGTCCTTGAGCGCGGCGAGCTGCTCCAGCGTGCCGCCCGCCACGATCTGGCCGGCACCGTTGATGTTGGCGGGGGTCAGGTCGTGCTTGTCGAGGGCGGCCAGGACCTCGTCCTCGGCGCCGCCGAGGACGGCGGTCATGCCGGTCTCGGTGACGGCGGCGGCCTTGGCCATGGCGTTGGCGCGCTCGCGGACCAGCGTGAGCGCCTGCTCCTGGGTGAGCACCCCGGCCAGCGCTGCGGCGGCGAACTCGCCCACACTGTGCCCGGCGACCACGTCGGGGGCCGCGCCGAGCACCTCGGCCGAAGCCAGTGCGGCGGCCACGAGCAGGGGCTGCGCGACCGCGGTGTCGCGGATCTCGTCGGCGTCGGCGGTCGTGCCGTAGGCGATCAGATCGAGCCCGACGACCTCCGACCAGGCGCCGATTCTGTCGGCCACGCCGGGCAGCTCGAGCCAGGGGGCCAGGAAGCCTGGCGTTTGGGCACCTTGGCCCGGAGCGACGAGTACAAGCACAAACCCCACCTTGCCCTGTAGAACTCCGACACGCGGATAATGATCCGCACGAACTTCCTCCGGGGGGTTTTGTAGGAAGCCTACAGTGGGGGTTTCGCCGCTATTACGTTAGGGCGCGCCAGGTTTCGGCGCTCTCCGCCAACCGCCCGAGAATCAGTCCGACCTGGAGGGTGAAGGCCGACCTGCCCTCCGTGGGCTGGTATCCGGTCAGCTCCGTGATCTTCTTCAGGCGGTAGCGGACGGTGTTGGGATGGACGAACAGCAGCCGCGCCGTCGCCTCCAGCGAGGTGCCCTGCTCCAGGTACGTGGCCAGCGTGTCGAGCAGCGGCGTCCCGGCGAGCGGGAGGTAGACGTTCTCGATGAGCTGCTGCCTGGCGTCGTCGTCGCCGTCGAGCGCCCGCTCGGCCAGCAACTCCTCCGAGTGCACCGGCCTCGGCGCGTCGGGCCAGCCGCACGACGCCTTCAGCCCCGCCAGCGCCGCCCTGGCGGAGCTCGCGGCGGCGTGCAGGTCGGCGACCTCGGGGCCGATGACGATGGGACCGACCCCGAAGCGGTGCACGACCTGCTTGGCCGCGTCGTTGACGCTGCCCGCGCCACCCACGATCACGATCAGCCGGTCGCCCTGCACGCCGGCCAGCAGGTCCATGCCGATGCGGCGGCCCTTCTCCCGCAGGCCGTCGATCACCGCGCGGGGATCGTCGTCGGGGGCGTGGCCGGCGATGACGACCACGGGGGAGGAGGTCCAGCCCAGCGCGGCCGCCCAGGAGTGCAGGCCGTCGTCGACCTCGCCGCGTACGAGGGCGTCCACGATCAGGGCCTCCAGCCTGGCGTCCCACGACCCCCTGGCCTCGGCCTCGCGGGCGTAGACGTGGGCGGCGGCGAAGGCGACGTCGCGGGTGTAGCGGAGCATGGCCTGCTGGAGCTGGTCCTCCCCGCCGGGCGCGGCCAGCTCGTGGGCCTGCGCCTCGACCACCTCGACCACGACCCTGACGATGTCGACGGTCTGCTGGAGCGAGATGGAGCGCTTGAGCTCGCGCGGGGCCGTGCCGAAGAACTCGATGCTGGGGGTGGGGCGATCCTCGCCGGCGGTCGAGAACCACTCGACGAACGCGGCGATGCCGGCCTGCGCCACGAGGCCCACCCACGACCGGTCCTCCGCGCTGAGCGCGCGGAACCACGGCAGCTGCTCGTCCATGCGAGCCATCGCGGCCGTGCCGAGCGAGCCCATGGCCCGCTCGAGCCTGCGTGTGGTGTCCTCGCGGGTCCGGTCTGTCACGTCTCCTAGAGTGCCAGCTCCGCCCGGATGACCGCGACGGTCGCGGCCACGAGCTCCGTACGAGGACTAGATGACGGCGACCGCGGTGATGAGGCCGATCGCCACGTGCGTGACGGCGAGCAGCCGCGCGCCCGGTTGCAGCTCGGGCTCCTTCACCAGGTCGCGTACGGAGATGCCGACGACCCGGTCGAACACCAGCATCGCCACGGTCTGCACCACGATGCCGACCAGGCCGAACACGGCCGTGCCCGCCAGCCCTTCCGCGAGCCGGCCGCCGGAGGACCAGATGGAGGAGGCCACGATCAGGCCGACAGCGGCCAGGGCGGAGGTGGTGAGCAGGGTGGCGTTGGGGTTGCGCTGGGTGCGGATGATCTCGCTCAGCTTGCCGGGTGTGGCCCAGTCGATCACGTAGAAGCCGACGATCATCAGGATCACGCCGACGGCGGCGTACGCGGCGATGGCGCCCGCACCGCGGGCGAGGGTCTCGAGAAGGGTCACGTTGATTCCTCTTCAGGGGGTCAGGCGATGAGGTGGGGGACGAACGAGGAGGTGTCGTCGGTGATCAGGCCGGTCGTCTCTCTGATACCCAGTCCGGCGGCCTCGTCGGCGACCACCCAGGCGCCGAGCACCGGCCGCTGCCCCTCGAACTCGGGCAGCGCCTCGAAGCCTTGGAAGACGTAGCCCTCCTGACCGTAGGAGCCGGGCGTCTCCTGGGCTCCCTCGGGGGTGACGATGCGCATGGAGGCGCCCTCCCTGCCGAGCAGCGGCTTGGCGATGTAGGAGGTCAGCTCGCGCGGCCCGTCGAGGTAGGCGGGCAGCAGGTTGGGATGGCCGGGGAAGAGCTCCCACAGGACGGCCAGCAGCGCCTTGTTGGACAGCAGCGTCTTCCACAGCGGCTCGACCCAGGTGGCGTGCCGTACGGCGTGCCGCCCGAACTCGTCGGCCAGCATCCACTCCCAGGGGTAGAGCTTGAACACCGAGCGGATCGGGCGCTGCTCGACGTCCACGAAGCGGCGGTTGAGCGAGTCCCAGCCGATGTCCTCCATGGCGATGGCCATGGTCCGCAGGCCGCCCTGCTCGGCGGTCTCCTGCAGGTAGGCCACCGTCATGGCCTCCTCGCCGGTCTCGTCCATGTTCGTGAACGCGAAATGCGTCGGCCCCGGCGGCAACCGCAACTCGCGCCAGCGCTCGATGAGCCGTTCGTGGACGGAGTTCCACTGGTCGGCGTCCGGGTGGACGTCCTGCAGCCAGAACCACTGCACGACCGACGACTCCACGAGCGAGGTCGGCGTGTCAGCGTTGTACTCCAGCAGCCTGGCCGGGCCCGTGCCGTCGTAGCGCAGGTCGAAGCGGGCGTACAGATGGGGGTCGCGGCGCTCCCACGAGCGCGCGACCTCCTCCCACGCCCACTCGGGGATGGCGAAGTCGGCGAAGCGCCCCGTCTCGACCACGTGCTCGGCGGCGCTCAGGCACATCTCGTGGAGCTCCCCGACCTGCTCCTCCAGCGCCTCCACCTCGTCAAGCGAGAAGACGTAGTGAACGGACTCGTCCCAGTAGGGCCGGCCCAGCCCCGACGGGTGCGCGGCCCGGTGGTAGGCCAGGCCCTGGCTCTCGATCGTCTTCTCCCAGCCCGGCCTGGGAGTGCCATGCTCACGGCGCATGTGTCAGCTCCCGCTGCTCCAGCGGTTGCCGAAGCCACCGCGCTGGATGTCTTTCCCCGAGCGGCTGCTGATGGTCACGTCGGACGGGCGGTAGGTGCTGCCGTTGTACACCCGGTCGCCCCTCCTGGTGCCGCCGTAGTACCAGTGGTACGCCCCGTGCGAGCCGCCGTTGCTGAGCCGGTACGAGCTGTTGCCGTCGTCGTCGTCGCAGTAGGAGTCGTCGACGACCTGGTAGGAGCCCGGGTCGGGAGTCGGTGTGGCGCCGTCGGTCGTGAGCGTGGGCGTGTCGTCGTCCACGAGGAGGACGCAGTCGGCGGTGACGTCGTCGTCGTTCGACTCGGCGATCGCCCAGACGGCGACCAGCGTCACGGACAGCGCGCCGAGGACTGTCAGGACGACGGCCTTGGACGACTTGCGTTCTGACGCCTCTTGGTGCTGGGGCGGTGGTGCCATCAAGCTCCTGCTTTCATGGGCCGATCAGCCTATCGGTGGTGCTTGTCCGCGTTCAATGCGGAGGGTGGTCGATCTGGCGGGTGCCATGTGCCGGGGGTATGAAGTGACGTATGGAACCGGTTGAGGCACTGCGCGAGATCGCCTTCCTGCTGGAGCGCGCCGGAGAGCCCACGTATCGCGTGCGCGCCTTCCGCCGCGCCGCCGAGGTCGTCGCCGACCTGCCCAGGGACGAGCTCGTGCGGCTGTCCCGCACCGGCGGACTCGGTGACCTGCAGGGGATCGGGAAAGTCACCACACTGGTGATCAACGAAGCGCTGGAGGGTGAGGTTCCAACCTATCTGCGCAGAATGCGGGCGACCGCCGGAGTCCAGCTCGACGAGGAGACCGCCGCGCTGCGGGCCGCGCTGAAAGGGGACCTGCACAGCCATTCGGACTGGTCGGACGGCGGCTCGCCGATCGAGGAGATGGCGGAGGCAGCCGTCGGGCTCGGTCACTCCTACCTGGCGCTGACCGACCATTCACCCCGGCTGACCATCGCCAAGGGCCTGTCGGCCGAGCGGCTGGAGCGTCAGCTCGACGTGGTGGCCAAGCTGAACGAGCGGCTGGCCCCGTTCAGGATCCTGACCGGTATCGAGGTGGACATCAACCTGGACGGCTCGCTCGATCAGACCGACGAGCTGCTCGGGCGGCTGGACGTGGTGGTGGCCAGCGTCCACTCCAAGCTCCGCATGGACGGCGACGAGATGACCCGCCGGATGGTCACCGCCATCGCCAACCCCCTGGTCGACGTGCTCGGCCACTGCACGGGGCGGGTGGTGCAGGCCGGGGGCAAGCGTGGCGAGCGCCGCCCCGAGTCCTCGTTCGACGCCGAGCTGGTCTTCGAGGCGTGCCGCCGCTTCGGGGTGGCGGTGGAGATCAACTCCCGGCCCGACCGTCTCGATCCGCCCAAGCGGCTGATGCGGCTGGCGTACGAGATGGAGTGCGTGTTCGCGATCGACTCCGACGCCCACGCGCCCGGTCAGCTGGACTGGCAGCGGTACGGCTGCGAGCGCGCGGCGAGGTGCGGCATCGAGGCGGACCGGATCGTCAACACGTGGCCGCTGGAGCGGCTGCTCGAGTGGACGGCCGTCTGAGCCGCTCCCTACTTGCCGACTCCGTCGGCGAGGCCCTTGATGATGTAGCGCTGGCCGAGGAAGAACAGCAGGACCACGGGGAGCGCCGCGATCACCATCCCGGCGAAGACGACCGGGTACTCGGTGCCGTGCTTGCTCATCAGGCTGGTCAGGCCCACGGGGAGGGTCTGCACGCCGGTCCCGCTGGTGAAGATCATCGCGAAGAGGTACTCGTTCCAGGTGAAGAGGATGTGCAGCAGCACCGTCGAGGTGAGGATCGGCTTGCACATCGGCAGGATGATCCGCCAGAACGCCGTCCACCGGCCCGCGCCGTCCATCTCGGCCGCCTCGTCCACCTCGCGGGGCAGGTCGATCATGTACGCGCGGATGAGGAAGGTCGTGAACGGGACGCGGAAGGCGGTGTAGAGGATGAGCAGCGCCCAGAACGTGTTGTACAGCCCCATCGCCTGGAACATCTTCACCAACGGCACGAGCGCCACGGTGGGGGCGAGCATGAGCCCGCCGAGTATCGCCGCCGTGAGCGTCCTGTTGAAGGGGATGTTCACGCGGGTGAGGCCGTAGGCGGCCCACGCGCTGACGAACACGGTGGCGACCGTCGAGGTCAGCGTGACCAGCACGCTGGTGGTGAGGTAGTCGCTGACGCCGCGGTTCCACGCCTTCGCGTAGTTGTCGAAACTCCAGTGCAGGGGCAGCGCGAACGGGTCGCCGAACAGTTCGGCGTTGGTCTTGAACCCGTTGAGCGTCATCCACAGCAGCGGATAGAGCACGACCACCGCGAGGGCCAGCAGGAAGGCCCACATGAAGACGCGGGCGATCACTCCGAGGAAGCTCAGGCGCGTCACCATTCCACCCTTCTCCTGCGGGTGACCCACAGCTGCGCCACCGCGATGCCGAGCGTGATCGCGAACAGGACGGTCGCGATCGCTGCGGCGTAGCCGAAGTTGTTGCGGACGAACCCGCTGCGGTACAGCCAGGTGCCCAGCACCTGGGTCGAGTTGTTCGGCCCGCCGGCGGTCATCACCATGACCTCGTTGAACACCTGGAACGCGCCCGAGATGGTGACGATCGCCATGAGCCCCGTCATCTCGCGCACGAGCGGCACCGTCACGTGGAAGAACCGGCGGACCGCGCCGACGCCGTCGATGGCGGCGGCGCCGTAGATCTCCGAGGGGATGCGCTGGATCGCGACCGCGAACAGCAGCGTGGAGTAGCCGAAGCCCTGCCACTGGCTCATCGCGACGATCGCGGACATGGCCGTGCTCTCCTGGCCCAGCCACGCCTGGGCGAACTGGCCGAGGCCCACAGCCTTGAGCGCGTGGTTGAGCGGGCCGAGGTTCGGCTCGTACACGAAGTAGAACAGCAGCCCCGCGACGGTCAGCGAGATCGCCGAGGGGATGAAGTAGACCGCGCGCAGGCCACGCCGCCACCGCTCGCTGCCGATGCTCTCGATGAGCGCGGCGAGCAGGAGCGCGCCGAACACCTGGAACACGATGGAGACCACCGCGTACAGCACGTTGTTCCCCAGCGACGTCCAGAACACCGGGTCGTCGACGAGCTTGACGTAGTTGTCGAGCCCGACGTATTCCTGGCTGCCGCTGTAGATGTCCCACTTGAGCGTGCTGAACTGCAGGTTCTGCACGAGCGGCAGGTAGACGAACACTCCTACCAGCACGAGGGCCGGCAGAACCCACACGAGCCTGAGCGTGGCGCGCACGTACGCTCTCCCCTACTTGGCCTGGGCCGAGGCCTGGCGCACGCTTTCGAGCACCTGCTCGGCGGTCTTGCCACCGCTGACGATCGCCTCGCCGCCGGCCAGCCACGCGTCAGCCACCTCGGGCACGGTGACCATGTCCAGCCAGATAGCCAGCTTCGGCGCCTTGTTGACCTGCTGGACGCCCTCGTAGACGGCCTTGCTGGAGGTCTCCGGCGTGACCGCTCCGACGACCGTGCTGGGCTGCCCGTACGGCGGCGCGGACAGCGTCTTGGCGTTCTGCGCGCTCGTGACGAACTTCATGAAGTCGACGGCGAGCGGGATCCTGGGGGACTTGGCGTTGACCAGGTATCCCTCGGGCGAGCCCTCCAGGACCGTCGGGTCGCCGGGGGCGCTCTTCGGGACCGGGAGCTGGAAGATGCCGAAGTCCTCGGGCTTGAGCTTGCTCGACGTCGCGTTGTCGAACTCCAGGATCTCCTGGTAGTACATGGCGGCCTTGCCGTTGGCGAAGGCCTCCTGCGCGGAGGAGTAGAGCACGCCGTTCGTGCCGCTCTTCGTGTCCGTGCACTGGTCGACCAGCGTCTTGAACTGGTTGAGCGCGGTGATGTAGCCAGGGTTGTCGAGCTTGGCCGTGGCCGGGACGAAGTCGGCCTGGAGCACGGCGTCCGGCACGTTGTAGGCGAACAGCTGCTGCAGGTAGTGCAGGGCGGGCCAGCCGTCCTTGTTGCCGAAGGCGATGGGCTCGTACCCGGCCTTGCGCAGCGGCCCGCAGGCGGCGATGAGGTCCTCGAACGTCTTGGGCGCCTCGATGCCGGCCTTGGCGAAGGCGCTCTTGCTGTAGCCCATGAACTTGCCGTTGCCGTACAGCGGGATCCCGTAGTTCTTGCCGTCGCGGGCGAAGGCGGCCAGCGAGCCGGGGCTGAACGTCTTGCCCCACTCCGTGTCCGGGCCGATCACCTTGGTGAGGTCGGCGGCGCGGCCGCCGCGGATGTAGTTGTCCGCCCAGTTGCCGGTCCAGGTGAAGTAGACGTCGGGCAGCGCGTCCGAGGCGGTGAGGGTCTTGAGCTTGTCCTTGACGCTCTGGTCGGTCTCCTGGATCAGCTCGACCTTCACCTGCGGGTGCTTCTTCTGGTACTCGGCCGCGAGGCTCTCGAAGTACGAGTCCGTCGGGTCACCGGCGAACTTGGTGAGCACGCTCAGCGTGCCGGAGAACTCCGCCTTGGCGGCCGGGTCGGCCGCCGGGGCCTGCGCGGAGCCGCCGCCGCCTGAGCAGGCGGCCAGCGTGAGTGTCCCGATGAGTGCCGCGAACGTCGGCAGTGCGCGAGGGCGCATGGGCTTCCTTTCTCTTTCAGGAACGCCTTTGGTGTTGGCCGACCTTACAGTGCGTCTGATACCGGTACCAGCCCTAGCGCCAAGATCTTTTCTCCCGAGCCCCGGATCTGCCGCTGTAAGCCCTGTTCATAGCTTTGGTGTTTGACGGGACCCGGCTCGCTGTGCCAACGTGACTGCCGCGTGATACCGGTATCAGATCGGTCACGTGACATTTCCCCGGGAAAGGATGCGAAGATGCTCGGGTTCAACGAGCCGGAATTTGTCTCCCAGGTGACGAGCGCGGTGGGCCTGCGTCCACAGATCGAGGAGCTGGTCGACCGGCTCGTGAACGAGGGGTTCAAGCACGTGCTCCTCGTCGGCGCCGGCGGCACCTACGCCCAGATGTGGCCGTACGAGCACCTCGCCCGGCGCAGCTCCACGTTCGACGTGCGCGCCTCGATCGCGGCCGAGCTGATCGTCTCCGGTGACGCCCGCCTGGGCGAGGACACCGTGGCGATCTTCACCTCGGTCTCCGGCACCACCGACGACACCATCCGCGCCATCGAGTACTGCAAGTCCAAGGGTGCCTACACGGTCTCCTTCACCGGCTACCCCGACTCGCCCGTGGCCACGAAGGTGGACACGGCGCTCATCTCGCAGCCCAAGACCTGGCCTTTCGACATGCAGCTGCTGCTGTTCATGACGCGGCTGCTGTCGCGCCGGGGCGAGTTCGATGGGTATGAGAAGTTCGCCGCCGAGTTCGCGGGCATCCCCGGGATCCTCGTCGAGGTCGCCAAGCAGGCAGAGCCGGTGGCCGCCGCCTTCGCCGAGGCCCACAAGGACAGCGACTACCACTTCCTCATCGGCGGCGGGAACCTCTGGGGGTTCACGTACCTCTACTCCATGTGCATCCTCGAGGAGATGCAGTGGCTCCGCACCACCAGGGTGCACAGCGCGGAGTTCTTCCACGGCTCGCTCGAGCTGGTCGAGGAGAACACCAGCGTGATCATCTTCCAGGGTGAGGACGAGACGCGGCCGCTCACCGACCGCGCCGAGGCCTTCGCCCGGCGCGTCTCCAAGGACGTGACCGTCTTCGACACCCGCGACTACCCGCTCACCGGGATCAGCCCCGAGTTCCGCGGCCTGCTCGCGCCCCTCGTCCTCGACACCGTGATGAGCCGTGTCAGCAAGCACCTGGAGCGGGTCCGCGACCACTCCCTCGACCTGCGCCGCTACTACCGGGTCATGGACTACTGAGGTCTTCATGCGAGTGCTCGGTTTCGGCGACAACATCGTCGACCGGTTCATCGACCGCGGCGTCGACTACCCCGGCGGCAACAGCGTCAACGTCGCCGTCTACGCCCGCCGCCTCGGCCTCGAGTCGGCGTACCTGGGCGTGTTCGGCGACGACTCGCTCGGCGGCTTCCTGCGGGAGTCGATCGCCGCGGAGGGGGTCTCCCTCGACCGGTGCGTCGTCCGGGAGGGCGAGAGCGGCGTCTCCCACCTCCGGGTCGACGACGGCGACCGCGTCTTCCTCGGCTGGAACGGCGGCGGCGTCACCGTTCGCGAGCCCCTGGTGCTCGATGACGGCCTGCTCGGCTACGTGAGCGGCTTCGACCTCGTGCATTCGAGCGTCTACTCGCGCAGCGAGCCCGAGCTGCCGAAGCTGGCCGCGCTCCCCACGCTGGTCAGCTTCGACCTGTCCAGCGAGGAGGAGTACCGCGGTCCCGCCTACCTGGACCGCGTCTGCCCGCACGCCGACCTCGTGCTGCTGTCCTGCTCCGACCTCGACGAGGCGGCCACCGCCGACCTCCTCGCCGAGGCGGTACGGCGGGGCGCCCGGCTCGCGGTCGGCACCCGCGGCGTGGGCGGCGCCGTCGCCCACGACGGCCACGCCCCGGTGAGCGCACCCGCGCAGCACGCCGACGGCATCATCGACACGATGGGGTGCGGCGACGCCTTCCTCGCCGGGTTCGCCGCCTCGCTGCTGCGCGACGGCTGGACCTCAGCGGCCCGGCCGGAGCCCGGCCAGATCGCGCGGGCGCTGCGCCGCGGGGCCGAATCGGCCCGCGACCAGTGCTTCGTCGAGGGCGCCTTCGGCCACGGCCGGCTGACTACGATGTGATGGGCTGATCAGGAACGGGGGAAGGGATCCATGCCAGCGGACCGCGGCCAGGGGCCGACGATCTCCGAGGTCGCGGCGGAGGCCGGCGTGGGCCGCGCCACGGCGGCCCGTACGCTCGGCGGCTACGGATACGTCAGCCCCGAGCTGCGCGCGCGGGTGCTCGCGGCGGCCGAGAAACTCGGCTACCGCGCCAACGCGCTCGCGCGCAGCATGTCGACCGGCGTGAGCCACACCCTCGGCGTGATCGTGGCCGACATCGGCAACCCCTTCTTCGCGGGGCTGCTGCGGGGCATCTCCGACACCGCGCGGGCTCGGGGGTTCGACGTGATCGTGCTGAGCACGTACGAGAACCTCCAGCAGGAGATCGCGGCCACCAACGTGCTCATCGACAAGCGGGTCGACGGCGTCATCGTCTCCTCGGCCGCCCTCGACCGCGACCAGGTCGCGCACATCAGGGCGGCCATGGACCGGGGCATTCCCGTCGTGCTCGTCGACCGCGCGGTGGCCTCGCTCGACCTCGACGCGGTCGTCATCGACAACCGCGACGCCGCCCGCGAGGCGGTCGAGGTGCTCATCGCGGCCGGCCACCGCCGCATCGGGTTCGTGTGGGGTCCGCCGGTGGCGCAGCCGCCGTCGACCAGGCGCGAGCTGCTGGCGGCGGCCTCGGCCAGCCTGTGGACCGACGGCGAGCGGCTGCGCGGCTACCTCGACGCGCTCGACGACGCGCACATCCCGTTCGATCCCGCGCTCGTGATGGCCGGGCCCAAGACGGAGGAGCGGGTGGTGGGGGAGGTCGGCCGCATGCTCGCTCTCCCTGATCGGGTCACCGCCGTGTTCTGCACGGAGACGGACGGCATGACCGGCTCCCTGCGCGCGCTGCGGAAGGCGGGGCTGTCGTACCCGGACGACGTGGCGCTGATCGGGTTCGACGACAGCGCGTGGGCGGCGGTCATGGACCCGCCCCTGACGATGATCGCCCAGCCGGTGCACCAGCTCGGCGCCAAGGCGGCCGAGGTCCTCCTCGACATCCTGGGCGGCGCCGAGCCGGCCCGCACCATGCACACCCTGCGCTCCCGGCTCATCCAGCGTGCCTCGGTGGCCTCGCCGCCTGAGTAGGGGCATGCGCGGGCGATCGCGGCGCGCGAGCGGCTACGCCCAGGGCTTGTCGACGATCCAGCTCACGTCGTCGGCCCAGAGGGAGGAGCTGTCGAAGGTGTGCGAGCCGCCGTTGCTGGCGATGTAGACGGTGTTGCTGTAGTGGCGGATGTAGCGGTCCGGGAAGTTGTAGGAGGCCAGCGAGACGCCCTGGCCGTTCTGGCCGGACTGCGGGCAGAAGGTGGCGTCCGAGGCGAACAGCGAGCTGCCGTCGTTGTGCTGCCGGTACAGCTGGTAGTTCTGGTGGCGCAGGAAGTCGCCGGGGTAGTTCTTCGACTCCAGCGACACGCATGAGCTGTTGGCCAGGCCGTTGCGTACGACCCACGTGGCGTCGCCCTTGTCGCCGGACGAGCTGGACGAGGTGATCACAGACGTGACGACCTGGTCGTTCTGGTGACGGATGTAGCGGCCGGTGCAGCAGGCCGTCGTCGCGCGCAGCGAGATCGACGAGCCGGGGGTGAGCGTTCCTCCCGTGTCGCCGCCCGTTGAGGTCGTGTATCCGGCGGCGACGATGTTGGCCTGCACCGCGTTCTCGGTGGCGTCCGACGGATAGCCGGACGTCATCACGCCCTCGTAGAAGGTGCCGGCGGAGCCGTGGCTGTTGTCACCGCCGATCCCGAGGATGATGGCCCCCTCCTTCTTCATCGGGTTGTAGCCCGCGACGTTGGGGCGCGGCCCGTTGTAGAAGGTCGACAGGTTGCCCGACTGCGCGTTGCCGGCCCGGATGGCCCAGTGGTTGGGCTCGCCCTTGATGATGGCGGTCAGGTACCGGTAGTTCACGCTCGGGTCGTTCGCGTTGTAACCGGCGTTCACTCCGGAGAACAGGCCGTTCTCGAGGTCGGCCATGACCCAGGGACCGTTGCCGGTGCCGTAGCCCCAGACCTTGATGTTGCCGAAGTAGATGGCCTCCATCGTGCCGTTGCCGTTGTCACGGCTGTTGGTCTCGGCGTTGCCGTAGTCGAAGCAGCAGCCGCCGTTGTAGTGCGTGCCGTCGAAGACCGCGTACATCCCCTCCGGCTGGTCGCCCCTGGCGATGCCGTTGGTGCTGTTGTCGCGGTAGCCGGTGCCAGGGGCGACGAAGACGCCGTACGCCTTGTGGCCGTTGATCATGGTCGGCGCCGCGGTCGCGTTCGCGAGGTTGTCATATCCGCCCGGAGCCGGGCCTTGGAACCCGCCGGGGGGCGCCTGGGTGAGGTGGTTACCCCGGCCGGACTGGTCGTAAATGATGGTGATGAGGCAGGTCGTACCGGCACAGAACGAATCCTGCGTGGCGGCGTTGGCGTATCCGCCCGCGCTCAGGAGGCCGATGTCCCGGGTGGTGTTGTCCGAGGCGCGACGCACCTGGTACAGCGCGCCGTTGTAGGAGCCGTACAGGGCACGGGTCGTGCTGTGCGCCGCCACGCAGGGGGTGCCGCCGGAGGCGTAGATGTCACACGACTGGGACGTCGCGGCCTGTGTCGGCGTGGAGATGCCGGCAAGCAGGCCGGCGGCGAGCGCGACGGCCGCACCCGCGGACAGCAGTGCCTTTTTGAGTTGCCGTAATCCGGACCGGACAATCATGATGAACCTCTGCCTTTCAGGGGGTGCCGCGGAATGCCGGGGATTTTTCAGGCATGGGTCGTCCAACCGAAAGGCGCGAGCGGCCGCCGTGCGGCCGCGCCTTCGACGATATGCCCGCTGACCTGTGACATCACGACAGGGGCGGAAAGGATAATGGCTCTGTTAGCGCTAACATTGTGGCGTGTTGTATGCCATCGGTGGATGGGGTTTTGTGGGGTTTATTGGCTCACTATGGATCGGGAGCACATGTTGCGTCAAGGTTTCAGTGGAACTATGAAAGTTTCACCTTGGTAGGAAATAGTACGAGGCTGGAGGGGGCCGCGTCGCCTCGTCACGGGCTCGTGCGCACCGTGGCTGACGGCGAAGCAGGCCCCGGCCATGCCACCGTACGTCAGGGCTCGCTCGGTACGGCCTCCAGGAGAGCGCACAGCTCGTCCGTCACGTCGTCGAGCGAGCCGGAGCCGTCGACCACCAGGTCAGGGTGCTCCGGCGGCTCGTAGATCTGGCCGAGGCCGGTCATGTTCGGCAGCCGGCCGAGCTTCGCCTGAGCGTACAGGCCCTTCGGATCGCGGTGCACGCACACCTCGGCCGGGGTGTTCACCCAGACCTCGGCGAAGTCGCCCGGCTGGAACAGGCTCTTGGCGGTCGCCCGGTCCGCCCGGTACGGCGACACCAGCGCGACGATCACGATCAGCCCGGCGTCCAGCAGGATGCGGGTCAGTTCGGCGACCCGGCGCACGTTCTCCGAGCGATCTTCCGGGGTGAACCCGAGGTCTTTGTTCAGCCCACTCCGGACGTTGTCGCCGTCGAGCACGTACGTGTGCAGACCCATGCCATGCAGCCGCCGCTCCAGCGCGTTGGCGATCGTCGACTTGCCGGCGCCCGGCAGACCGGTCAGCCACAGCACCTTGGCCCGCTGCCCCTTCAGTCGCTGCCTGGCGTCGCGGTCGACGGTGTAGGAGTGTGGCACGACGTTGCGACCGCGCCGCAGCGCGTGCCGGATCATGCCGGCCGCCACGGTCTCCTTGCTGACCCGGTCCACGAGCAGGAAGCTTCCCGTGTCGCGGCACGCCTGGTAGCTGTCCAGGCTGACCGGGGTGTCGGTGGTGAGTTCGACTGAGCCGATGTCGTTGAGGCCGAGGGTACGCGCGGCGAGTTGCTTGCCGGATACCACCTCCATCCGGCCGCGCACGTTCGTGACCATGGCGGGCACGGTCCGCGATCCGGCCAGCAGCAGGTAGGAGCGGCCATGCCGCAGTGGCTCCTCGGCGGTCCAGACCAGCGTGGCGGAGTACGCCGTCGCCGGGGACAGCCCGTTGCCGATGGTGTCCGGCGTGGTCAGCAGGTCTCCGCGGCGGACGTCGACGTCGTCGGCCAGCGTCACCGTCACCGGGGCGCCGGGGCCGGCCTGGTCGAGGTCGCGGCCGCCGGGGCCGAGCACCCGCTCGATCTTCGAGGCCCCGCCGCCGCCGGCGACCGCGACGGTGTCGCCCGGCCGGACCGGGCCGCCGACCACCGTGCCCGCGAAACCGCGGAAGTCGTCCGCGCGGATCACGTACTGGACGGGCAGCCGGTAGTCGTGGGTACCCTCCGGTTGCGACGGTTCCCAGGTCGTCAGCGCGCCGAGCAGCGTCGGCCCGTCGTACCAGGGCAGATTCGGCGACTGCTCGACGACGTTGTCACCGCTGAGTGCGCTGGCCGGTATCACGCTCGCCGCCATGTCGAACCCGGTCGCCGCCGCCAGCACCTCGCTCGCGAGCTTGTCGAACACCGCCTGGTCGTAGCCCATCGCGTCGAGCTTGTTGACCACCGCGATGACGGCCCGCACACCCATCAGCGCGCAGATCGCCAGGTGCCGATGGGTCTGCTCGCGGACCCCCTTGGTGGCGTCAACGAGCAATACGGCGATGTCCGCGGTGGACGCCGCGACCGCCATGTTGCGAGTGTACTGCTCGTGTCCCGGCGCGTCGGCGATGATCACTCGCCGCCCGGACGGCAGGTCCAGGAAGAGGTACGCGACGTCGATGGTGATGCCCTGCTCGTGCTCGGCCTCCAGCCCGTCGGTCAGCAGCGAGTAGTCCACCTCTCCGGCCGGAATCGTGGAGCCGCCGCGCCTGGTCCGCCGTGCGTAGTCGAGTTGCTCCTCGGTTGCGCTGCCGGTGTTGGCGAGCAGCCGGCCGATGAGGGTGGACTTGCCGTCGTCGACCGAGCCGCACGCGATCACTCGAAGCATCGAAATCATCAGAAGTACCCCTCAGACTTCTTGCTCTCGATGGATGTGCCGCCCTCACCGTCGATGAGCCGGCCGGCACGTTCGGACCTCCGGTCGAGTCGCATCTCGTCGATGACCTCGTCGAGGTTCTCGGCCTTCGACTCGACGGCCGCGGTCAGCGGGTAGCAGCCGAGGGTGCGGAACCGTACGTGGCGCAGTTGCGGCTGCTCGCCGGGTAACAGCGGGAAGCGCTCGTCGTCCACCATGATCAATGAGCCGTTCCGCTCGACGACCGGGCGTGGTGCGCTGAAGTACAGCGGTACCACGGGGATGTTCTCCCGCCTGATGTAGCGCCAGACGTCCAGCTCCGTCCAGTTCGACAGCGGGAACACTCGCATCGTCTGGCCGTCGGCCAGCTCGGTGTTCGCCGACCACCAGAACTCCGGACGCTGCGAGCGCGGCTCCCAGCGGTGGCGGGGCTCACGCAGCGAGAAGATTCTCTCCTTGGCCCGCGACCGCTCCTCGTCGCGCCGCGCGCCGCCGATCGCCGCGTCGAACCCGCTGTCGTCGAGCGCCTGGCGCAGCGTGACGGTCTTCATGATCCGCGTGTACTCGTGCGCGCCGTGGGTGAACGGCGTAGCCCCTTCGGGGTTGGTGTGCACTCGTAGGTCGAGTCTCAGCCGCCGGGCCGTCTCGTCCCGGAAGGCGATCATCTCGCGGAACTTCCAGCCGGTGTCCACGTGCAGCACGGGGAATGGCATCTGACCGGGCGCGAACGCTTTGATCGCCAGGTGCAGCAGCACTGAGGAGTCCTTGCCGATCGAGTACAGCAATACCGGCCGGCGAAATGCCCCGGCGACCTCACGCAGCACGTGGATCGCCTCGGCCTCGAGCATGTCCAAGACGTCTTCTTCGGCCAAGTGTCGGCCCTCCGTCGTCGTCGCTGAGCAAGAAATGCCTGATGAACGATGCGGCTATGCTGCCCCCTAGTAACCTATAAAAACATCATAACGGTTATTCTTCGTCATACACTATCCCGGTCGTCCGGGGAAGAGAAGGTCTGGCCACCGGAAACGCTCACCTTCATCAAGCCTTCAACCAGATCGGCGGTGCGGCGATGAACGCTCGGAGCACGCAGAAAGCGTCCGGCTCCCTGACTGTCAAAGAACTGTCCAAGAAGACCTGGAGCGACTTCGAGACGGTTCTCGGAAACAACGGAGGCGCCCGCGGGTGCTGGTGCATGCACTGGCGGCTCTCCATCGCAGAGTGGACGGAAGGAAAGGGCGAGGGGAACAAGAAGGCCATGAGCCGTCTCGCCCAGCGCGAACCGGCGCCCGGCGTCATCGTCTACGACGAAGACGCGCCGGTGGCATGGTGCTCACTCGGGCCGCGTTCCTCGTTCCCGAGACTCGAGCGCTCGCCGCTCCTGTCGAGCATCGACGACGAGCCGGTCTGCGCGCTCGCGTGCGTCTTCGTCCACAAGAAGCATCGGGGCTCCGGGCTGCTGCCGGCCATCCTGGAAGCCGTCTGTGGCTACGCGGCCGCCGCGGGTTACACGACCGCTGAGGGCTATCCGGTCGAACCTCGCGACGGGAAACGCGCGGGCGCGGACACGGCGATGACCGGGATAGCCAGCGCCTTCCTCGATGCCGGATTCTCCGAGGTGGCCCGCCCGCGTAAGGATCGGCCGATCATGCGGCGAAAACTCGGTTGATACCGGAAATCGCGAAAGGCGCGCGGCGGATCAGTGTTGTGTCCGACTCTGACGGTGACGGCGCGCCTTCTCGCGATTTCCGCAAATGCTCATGCTGCACCAGCGGCGCCGCCCGCCCCGCGAGGAATCCAGGAACAACCAGCCGCATCTTCCGCACGCCCGGATCCGGTCGTGCGGAAGCGTGAACACCGCGTTGATCACCAGCAAGGACAAGGCCGCAGGAATCGCTCCCGGCGCCGTCCAGTCCGCCGTGAAGCGGTCGGGCGTGGCGCCGATCTGCTTGGTCTGTCCCGCTCGCACGCCTCTGCCGGCCCGCTCGAGCAGCGCGCCGAACGGATCGGGCGGTATCGCCTCGCCATGAGCGATCGCGCTGAACACGGCCCACGCCTGTTCGCGAACTGCCCGGACCTCCGGCACGAGACCACTCGCGGAAGCCTCCGGCAACGGCGGCACCGTCTCGACCAGGCCCGCGGACACGCACCACGTCAGAACATCCGCAGGGTCTTTCAGCAGCTCGCCGTCGTCCACCGGCTGGTTCCGGTCGAATACGGTATTGGTGAGATCCAGCACCGGGTGGCCGCCGACGAAGTGGGCGTCCTGCCACGGTGACTGGACCTCAGTGGCCAAAGTAACCATCTTACCGAATGTAAATGGTTTCTCCGGCGTTGGCTAGAGCTGCTGCACTACGTGACGTCTCCCTGGAAACGTCTCCGGAGCAGGACGGTCGTCATGATCGCCCCGACCGCGAACACGACCGAGCACCACAGGGCCCAGCGCCAGCCCTCCAGGGTGGCCCCGGGTCCGCCGGTGGCGGCGAAGTGGGCCGCCACCGAGGTCACCACGCTGACACCCACGGCCAGCCCGAGCTGCTGGGAGACATTGATCAGAGCGCCGGCGGTGGCCTGCCGCCCCTCCTCGGCGCCGTTCGTGCCGGCGATGCTCGTCGTGATCAGCGCGATGATGTGGCCGAAGGCGTTCACGGAGGTGCCGATCAGGACGAGGGCGAGCCCGTGACCTGCCGGCAGCCCCACCATGATCAGAATGCCGAACGTCTCGATGACCATCCCGAAAAGGAGCACGCGGTAAAGCCCGAAGCGCTCGACGAACTTCCCCGCGTAGATTCCGGTGACAATCGCGATCGCGCCTGAGACCGCGAACGTCAAGCCGGTCGGCAGCGCGCCCATACCGAGATGTGTCTGCAGGTAGAGGGTGAGAATGAACAGCATTCCACCGTACGAGCAGATCAGCAGGACGTTGACCAGGTTGGCCGCGCCGATGGCGGCTCTGCGGAAGATGGAGATCGGCACGAGGGCGTTGCGTCTTCTGGACTCCACCCAGATGAAGAGGGCGACGGCGGGCACCGCGATCACCGCGGAGAGCACAATCGGAACCGACGTCCAGCCGTACTTCTCCCCTTCGGTGAGGGCGAACACGAGCGCGGCCATGCCCGTGGTCGCCAGGGCGACACCGGTGATGTCGAGGTGGCGGGATGCGTGCCTGTCCCGGCTCTCGTCGAGATGGCCTCTCGCGAGCAGAGCGAAGACCAGGACAATGGGTACGTTGATCAGGAAGACAGACCTCCAGCCGGCGAACTCGGTGAGAACACCTCCGAGCACCATGCCGGAGACGAACCCCGCCGACAATGCCGACCCGTAGATGCCGAGAGCGCGTTCGCGTTGTGGTCCTTGCGGGATGGCCGCCTGGAGCAGCCCCAGCCCCGCCGGGGCGATGAACGCGGCGGCGACCCCCTGCAGGACGCGGCCCGCGATAAGAGAGGCCGGAGACCAGGCAAGCCCCGCGAGGAGCGAAGCAAGGAGGAAGCCGGCCAGGCTCCAGATGAACACTCGCTTTCTTCCGTACAGATCGGCGACCCTGCCCCCGAGGAGGAGGAAGCCGCAGAAGGCGAGTGGATAGGCGGAAAGAACCCAGGCGACGCCCACCCCGGACGAGAAGTCCATGGATTCGAGAATGCTGGGGGCGGCGACGTTGATGATGGAATAGTCAAGAGCGACCAGGAACTGGGTGCCGCAGATGACGGTGAGCTGCCAGAACTGCCGGGACCGGAATCCGCTCTCGACAGTTGCTTGCGACGATGCTTGCCTCATTTCCGTTCCTTTCGCTCCTGCCGACCGTCGGTTCCGATATGTCAGGCGGGCCCCTCTGGTGATCGGTCATCATCCCGATCTCGCAGTGCACCGTGTGCGGACTCGATGCGGTTCCGGAGCGGGCGTGTGGGCGTCGCCGAGGGAGCCGAGAAACAGGCGGTGAAGGTGCGTGAGCGCGTTGAGTACGTCGTGCTCGGCGCACGTGATGGAGATCCGCCGGGCATGGACCGTCACGTCCCGCACGATGACGCCGTGGGTTTTGAGCGTGTCCAGCAGAAGGTGCACCTCGGGCTGGTGCGGACAGAAACCGCGGCCCACCAACGACACTCTCCCCATGGGGCCGGACCAGTGGCATCCGGCGAAGGCGTTGGCCGCGCGCAGGTCGGCGAGCACCCCGTCGATCTGGTCCCTGGCGGTCGCGTTCACGAGGAACCGCAGCGAGCCGGGGGTGTCGCCGATCAGGTGGTCGAGCATCTCCACGGGCAGCATCGGATCGGCCAGCGTGGCGGCGATCGTGGTCAGGGCGGCGGGGTCGACCCCGTCGAGCCGGCAGCGGAGTTGACCGGTCCGGTGCACGACGCCGATGGCGGTGGATCGCTCGCTGCCGAGTGCGGCAGCGGGGAGGTCGGTCACCCACGTGCCGGCGGTCTCGGCCATGCTGGATCGGACGTGGACGGGAACGCGATGGGTGCTGGCGTACTCCACGCTGGAATGGGCGAGCACCGTGGCGCCGCAGGCGGCCAGCTCGGCCATGTCCTCGTAGGAGAGGTGGTCCCATTTGCGGGACTCGGCGACGTGTTGCGGATCGGCGGTGAACACGCCCTCGACGTCGGTGAATATCTCGCACGCCGCGGCCCGTAGCGCGGCGGCCAGGGCGACGGCGGTGGTGTCGGAGCCGCCTCGGCTCAGGGTGGTGAGCTCGCCGCTGTCCGCCGCGATGCCCTGGAAACCGGTCACCACAGGGACCAGGCCGGACTGGACGCATTCGCGGATGGGGACAGGATCGACATTGACGATACGCGCGCAACCGTGCACCCCATCGGTGATGATGCCGCCGTCGTGGGCGCTGAACGAACGAGCGGGCACGCCCAGTTCGTGCAGCGCCAAGGCCAGCGCGGCCGCGGAGGCCTGTTCACCGGTGCTGAGCAGGAGGTCCAGTTCCCGGGCATGCGGGGTGTCAGTGAGGCTGTGGGCCAGCTCGAGCATGGAGTCGGTGGTGCGGCCCATCGCGGAGACCACGGCGACCACGGGCCCATCCGCAGCGGCTATACGCCGCGCCGCGCGACGGATCTTGCTCGCGTCACCTAGTGATGTTCCGCCGTACTTCTGTATCACCAGGTCCATCGGTCTTCTCTTCCTGCGCCACATCGTTTGTCGCGAACCATCCGGCCAGGTCGAGCCGGGGTGCGGCTTGGCCGCTCGAGCCGCACGCGCAGTGCCGCCGGTGCGAAGGACTCGCCGGCGTTCGCCGCGGTCTCCGTCATCGCGTCTCCCAGCTTTCGCCGCGCAGCCGGTACGGCGTGCCGAGCCGCACCGATTCGAACGCCGCCCACCTGTAGTACAACTGGGCGTCGTTGTCGGACCGCATGCCCGCGGCGCCGTTGACCTGCATGGTCTGCGTCGTGACGGTGCGGGCCAGATCCGAGGCCGCCGCGAGGTTGGCCGCCGCGTGGGCGGCCGCGCCGGGGTCGTGCACCAGCAGGCGCGTCGCGTCGATGTGCATGGACAGTTCGCTGAGCCGGAACGCCAGGCCTTGAAACTTGCCGATGGGCTGGCCGAACTGGCGGCGCGTCTTGGCGTGGTCGACGGCGTGGTCGAGCGCGGCCTGGGCGAGACCCACCAGGTAAGCCGCCTGGCGCACTCGCGCGTTGGCCAGTGCCGCCTCCCACTCGGGGGCGGAGCCGACCCATGCGGCCACGGGCGTGCTCGCGAACTCGACCTCGTACGCCTCGCCCCGGCTCGTTTCCTCGTACCGCCGCATCGTGATGGACGGGTGGCCGGCGCGTACCAGTGCCAGGCGCAGTCCGGCGTCGTCGACGCCGCCCACCAGGAAGTGGTCCACCTCTGCCGCGAACCCGACGAAGGCCCGCCGCGCAGAGATGGCACCGTTCTGTTCCGCCCATGGCTCGTCCGCGACCGCCAGCGCCACCGGCGCCTGGCCGAGGTCGTCGTCGGGCACCAGCTCTCGCACCGTGAGCGTGTCGAGCAGTGGCCCCTGGTACAGCACCGACCCGAGCAGCTCGGCCAGTCGCACGGTGTCGGAGGAGTCGAGAGCGTTGAGCCCGACCACCCCCTCCCACACCATGGCGCGGACCTCGCGACTGCCGTCGTCGTCCGCGCCCTCCGCGCGCGGCCGGTCGGCCATCCGTCGTACCAGCGGTGCCAGCTCCTCGTCGAAGAAGCCGGCAATCGCCGTGGTCTCCACTGCGGTCATGACGGCAACCCCAATTTCGATGTGGCGACAGAAAAGAGCATGATCTCCGAAGAACCCTGGGCGAGCGTGAGCCCCGGAGCCTCCCGGAACCCAGCGTCGAAGACGCCCTCGGCGATCGCCGCGGGGTCGCGTGCGTCCAGCAGCGCCTGCGGACCGAGCAGTTCGACCGCCGCCACCGCCACTTCCTTGGCCGTCTCCGAGGTGTACCACTTGGCGGTCGCCGAGTGCACCTCGTCGGGCCGTCCGTCGTGCAGGTTGGCCACGCACCGCCAGGCCAGCAGCCGCGCCGCGCGTACCCGCGTCTCGAGCTGCACCAGCCGCTGCTCGCACCCAGGCGGCGCGTGCTCACGCAGCGCGGCCAGCGTGCGCTCCGCCTTGGCGGAGTGGTCCAATCCGGTACGCTCCAGCGGCAGCACCTTGCCCAGCACCTGCCACCCGTCGTCGATCTCGCCGAGCACGTCCTCGCACCCGACCCGGATCCCGTCGAGTGTCACCAGGTCGAACCGCTCCTCGGACAGGTTCCACACCGGCTCGATGACCACGCCCATGCTCTGCAGCGGCACCAGGAACAGCGTGATCCCGGCGAAGTTCACCGGGCCGGAGGACGTACGGGCCGCGCACAGCGCGAAATCACTGTGCTGCGCCTTCATGTTGTAGATCTTGCGGCCGTACAGGCGCCAGTGGTCGCCGTCCGGCTCGGCGCGCGTGCCCAGCGACGCCAGGTCGGACCCGACGTCCGGCTCGCTGAACAGCACGTTGGCGGTGATCTCCCCGCGCGCGAGACCCGGCAGGAACCGTTCCTTCTGCTCCTGCGTGCCGAACAGATGGATGGCGTTCCCGACGATGTCGATGCCCAGCGCGTGCACGTTGTCGGGCACGCCGTGGCGGATCATCTCCTCGGTGAGGATCGCCTTCTCCACGATGGTCGCGTCCGCTCCGCCGTACCGCTCGGGCCAGTTGATCGCGAGCCAGCCGAGCTTGCCGAGCCGCCGGTGCACGTCGAGCAGGCCGCTCTCCTCCCCGTACGGCATCCGCCGGGACTGCGCGATCTCCGCGCGGACCGCGTCCTCGCACAGCAGCTTGCAGACTTCTTCCCGGAAGCTGTCCTGTTCCGGCGTGAAGGCCGGCATCATCGGACACTCACCTCGCTTGATCTGTCGCGCATGACTTCCGCCAGCGCCTCGATGTGTGGGGGTTGGAGCATGGTGTAGTGGTCGCCCCGCACCACATGGGTCTCATCCGCGTAGGCGCGGCACCGGTCGATCGTCCCGGCCGCCGACTCCTCGGCGCGCAGCAGCACCACCCGGCCGTCCACGCGCGACGGACGGAACGTCAGGAGCGCTCGCACGTTCGCGGCGAACACCGGGAACCGCGCGGCCAGCTCGGGCTCATCCGGTTCGGCGCCCATGGCCGCGACGTCGGCGGCGAACCACGCGTTCAGCTCATCGTCGCCGGGATGGGAGGGTTCGTCGGGGATGGCGGTGTCGAGCACGAACGTCAGCGCGACATCGCCATCCTGACGCGCCATCTCGAGCGCCACCGCGCCGCCGACCGACCAGCCGCCCACCTGCAGCGGCCCGTCGGGCAGGACCTCGCGGACCGCGGCCAGATAGGTGGCCGCGAGATCGGACAGCCCCCGGCCCTCGGTCGCGGTACCGTGCAGGCCCGGATCCTCCAGCGCGTAGACGGGCTGGTCGTCGCCCAGCAGCGGGGCCAGCGGGACGTAAGGCGCCACCGATCCGCCCGCGGCATGCACGAGGAACAGCGGCGGCTTCGAACCCGCGGGATTGAGCGGCACGAGCGGGGAGCCCGGCCGCGCCTCCGGTGGAGCGGAGGAGGCCCCCTGCCGGGCGAGGGCCTCCTCCCGCTTGCGCCGTAGCCGGAGGCGCAGCACCGCGCGCCGTTTCTCCGCCAAGGTGGAGGGAGGCGAAGCGGTCATCAGCTCGACTCCTTCAGGAGCCGATCGAGTTCCTCTTCGGGAAGATCGGCGACCTGCGCCTCCAGCCGCGCCACCTCGTCCTCGCCCAGCAGCGCGCGCTGCGCGTCGTCGATCTGGGCGGCGAACTGGCTGAGCAGCGGGTAGCTGAACAGCCGCCGCGGGTCGAGCGTCACCTGGAAGGCGTCGCGCACCCGCGAGATCATCTGGGTCACCTGCAGGGAGTTGCCGCCGAGGACGAAGAAGTTGTCCTGAGCGCCGATGCTGCCGGCATCGAGGCTCAGAAGGCTCTGCCAGATCTCGGCCACCCGGCGCTCCGTCTCGGTGGTCAGCTCGACGTGTCCCGCTCCGCCGTCGGGGCGCGGATCGGGGAGCCGCGCGTGGTCCACCTTCCCGGTCGAGGTCAGCGGGAGCTGATCCAGTCGCACGTAGTCGGTGGGCACCATGTGCAGGGGCAGCAGCCCGCTCAGGTGTTCGCGTAGCGCGTCCTGCTCGAACTCGCCGACCACGTAGGCGGCCAGCCAGGCCGAGGACGTGCCCTGGTCGCGTACGGTCACGACGCACTGCCGCACGCCGTCGAAGGTCTCGATGGCGTGCTCGATCTCGCCGAGCTCCACGCGCAGCCCGCGCAGCTTCACCTGGCGGTCGGCCCGGCCCAGGAACTCCAGATTGCCGTCGGAGTTCCAGCGCACCAGGTCGCCGGTGGCGTACATGCGCTCGCCCGGGGTGGCGGCGAACGGGTCGGGCAGGAACTTCTCGGCGGTCTGGTCGGGCCGGCCGAGGTAGCCGATGGCCAGGCCGGCGCCCGCCATGTGAAGTTCCCCTGGTACGCCGACCGGCACCGGCCGCAGTGCCTTGTCCAGGACGTAGGCCCGCTGATTGGCCATCGCCCGGCCGATCGGCGGCGGCCCGTCCAACGCCTGCGGCGGGCACAGGTAGTCCACGCAGGTCACCGTGACCTCCGTCGGCCCGTACCCGTTGTGGAACTCGCGTCCCGGCTTGCTCCACCGGTTGACCAGATCGGCGCCGAACGGCTCCATGCCGATGAAGCACACCCGCAGATCATCGAGGGCGGACGGATCGAGCAACCCCAGCACAGCGGGCGGGATGTCGACCATCGTCACCCGCTCGCGGGCCAGCAACCGCTGCAACTGTTCCGGGTCGAGCAGTTCGGAGCGCGGCGCGCCCACGATGGTGCCGCCGGCGGTGAGCGTCGAGAACACGTCCGACACGCTCACGTCGAAGGCGGGGTTGGAGAACTGCAGGATCCGGTCGTCCTGCGTCACCGAGAACATCTGCTGGAAGGTGGTGCAGAAGTTCACCACTGCCCGGTGGGGGACCATGACCCCCTTGGGGGTACCGGTCGAGCCCGATGTGTAGATGACGTACGCCGTGTCCTCCTGCGCCACGTGCACCGACGGCGGCGAAGCCGGCCATCCGTCGAGCGCGTCCGTGTCCAGCAGGAGCCGCCCCACCTCCGCGGGTACGCGGTCGGCCAGATCCGACGTCGTCACCACGGCCGCCACGTCGGCGTCGCCGAGCTGGTACGCCAGCCGCTCCGGCGGATACTGCGGGTCGAGCGGCAGCCAGGCCCCGCCCGCCTTGAGCACGCCGAGTTCGGCGGCCGGCAGGTCGAAGCCGCGCTCGAGCAGCACCCCGACCACGCGTCCCGGCGCCACCTTGAACTCCTCGACGAGCGCGTGCGCCAGCCGGCTGGACCGCTCGTCCAGTTGCGCGTAGGTCAGGTCCTCTCCCGCGAACCGCATCGCGACCGCGTCGGGCGCCTCGGCCACCCGCGCCGCGAACAGCTCGTGCAGCAGGCGCTCGTCGCGCTCACCCGGCTCGGGATTCCACGCGGTGAGCACGCGCAGATATTCGTCGTTGGACATGATGTCCAGGGAGTCCGCCCGAGCGTCGGGCCTGGACAGGGCGTCGGCCATGACGGTGGTGAAGTGTTCCACCAGCCGCTCGATGCGCTCGTGGTCGAACAGCTCGGAGGAGTATTCGATCCACACGCCCAAGCCGCCGTCCGGCAGGTCGTTGATCTGGAACGTGATGTCGAACCGGGTCGTCTCCGGTTGCGGGGTCAGCATCTCGACCTCGACGCCGGGCAGGCGCCAGCGCGCGATCATCGGCTCGGGCAGCAGCGTGAACAGGTGCGCGACCAGCGGATTCCGCCCCGGCAGCCGCTCCGGTTTGAGCTCCTCCACCAGGCGGCCGAACGGCACGTCCTGGTGGGCCATCGCCTCGAGGATGTTGTCGTTGGTGGCGTGCACCAGGTCGCGGAACACGGGGTTGCCCTCGAGATCACCGCGGACCACCACCGTGTTGGCGAAGAACCCCATCATGGGCTCGATCTCCGAGCGCGTCCGCCCGGAAAGCACCGAGCCGAGCGCGATGTCCTGCTGGCCGGTGTAGCGGTTCAGCAGGACCTGGTATCCGGCCATTGTCAGGGCGAGCAGGGAGACGCCCTCGGCCTTGGCCAGATCGCGGATGCCGCGTGCGAGGTCGTCGGGCAGGCGGGTCTCGTAGATACGGCCGGCCCCGGTGGGTGCCGACGGGCGCTGCCGGTCGGTACGCCACTCCAGCGGTTCCATCCCGTCCACCGCGGAGTGCCAGTACTCGATCTGCTTGGCCGGCTCCTCGCTGAGCAGCCAGAGCCGCTGCCACGCCGCGAAGTCGGCGGGCTGAAGGCTCAGCTCGGGGAACTCCGCGCCCTCCGGATCCGTGTAGCGGGCCGTCAGCTCCTCGGCGAACTGGCGCGAGGACCATCCGTCGATGACGATGTGATGCCAGACGATGGACAGCACATGGTCCTCGGGGCCCAGCCGCAGCAGGCCGAACCGGTACGGCGGGCTGTTGCGCAGGTCGAACTCCTCGCGCACCTGCCCGTCGATCCAGTCTTGGATGGACTCCTCATTCCCGTCGGTCACCGGCAGGTCCCACGTCTCGGGTGGCGGATCGACCGTCTGGAAGGGCACGCCGTGCTCATCGCCGAACCGCGTACGCAGGCTCTCGTGCCGCGCGACGATCCCGCGCAGCGCTCCGGAGAGTCTGGCCACGTCGAGCGGCCCGCGCAGGCGCATCGCGAACGGCACGTTGTAGACCGGTGCGCCCGCGACCATCTGGTGCAGGAACCACAGGAAACGCTGTTGTTCGGCGATGGCCATCTTCCCCGTACGCGGGACGGGGACGATCTTCTCCCGCTCGGCCTTCTCCGCCACGCGCTGGCGGACCTTCCGCTCCAGCAGGGCGCGCCTGATGTCGGCGACGTTGCGTTCGTTGGGTGCGGACATGATCTCGGATTCCTCCCTCACCGTCGCACGCTGATCGGGCGCAGATCGCTCCACACCTGCGCGATGTGTTCCAGGCATTCGCTCTTGCCGCCCTCGACGCCGGCCTCGCGCCAGCCGGCGGGGATCTCCCGGCCGGCGGGCCAGATCGAGTACTGCTCCTCGTGGTTGATCACCACGACGAAGTTCGCTTCCATTGCGCTTACCTCTCCTGTGGTACGAAGGCGGGAATGTCGGTTAGCTCATTGAGATAGCGATCGAGCGTCCTGAGCCCGTCCGCCGTCGGCTGCGCCAACGAGGCCGCGTGCCGGCTGAACCGCTGGGTGTCGAAGTGTCGGGTGCTGTCGGTGAACAGCTGGTCGAACTCGGCCGGCGCCGCGTCACAGCCGGCGGTCGCAGGCGGCAGCAGCATGGACAGCCTGGCGAGCCGCTCCTCGGGCCCGGCGACGGCCTCCAGGCGCTCACGGAACCGCGCGTAGCCGACCAGGTCGAGCCCGCACCGGTCGGCGAGCACGCCGAACGCCTCAGCGAAGCGCAGCCTGGCCGGGCACAGCACGTGCATCGCGCCGTCCGGCACCTGAAGGTCGCCGACAGCGGCCCGTGCCACGAACTCGCCGACCACGTCCACCGTCGTCACGTCGGTCTCGGCTTCGGTGGGGAACACGCATCCGGTGCGGGCGCACGCGTACAGCAGGTTGTGCGCCAGCGAGTCCGGATTGGCCACACCGATCGCCCGGTGCGGCCAGACCTCGCCGAGGCGGTACACCACCGATCTGACGCCCTGCCGGTGGGCGTCGGCGAGCAGGCTTTCCGCGACGTACTTCGATCGGTTGTAGCCGTCCGCGGCGACCTGCTCCGTCTGGGGGATCTGGTCCTCGGTGATGCGCGGGGCGCCGGGCCCGGGGGGCGGGAAGATGCTCAAAGTGGACAGGGTGTGCAGGCGGGCGCCGCCTGAGGCCAGTTTGATGAGCTCTTGCACGCCGAGCACATTGGCGGGCCGGTGGTCCAGATAGCCGGACAGGAAGTTCACCGCGCCCGCGGCGTTGACGACGCCGGACACGGTCGACGCTACCGCGTCGAATCGCCGCCGCGGCAGGCCGAGCAACTCGCTGCCCAGGTCGCCGGCGACCACCTCGACCCGCCCCGTCTTGAGCGCCATGGGCAGCGCCTGCCAGGCGGACGTCAGACCGTACTGGTCGAGGACCTCGGCCAGCCGCCGGGCGCCGTCCGGAGGGTCGGAGCACCGTACCAGGCAGATCAGCGCGGCGTTGGAGCGCATCAGCAACTCGGCGAAGATGTGCGCCCCGACGAAGCCGGTCGCACCGGTGAGCAGCAGGGTCCGCGGCGGTCGCCACGCCAGGTCGTGCTTGATGTAGGCCAGTTCGGCGCTGTCGTCGTCGACGCCCTTGGTCAGCCGCGCAGCCTGTGCGCGCACGGTCGACGCGACGAGCAGATCCCGGGGACGTACCGGCTGGCCCAGCCGCTCACTGATCGCGGTGGTGAGCCGGTACGCGAGCAGCGAGGTGCCCCCGTATTCGGCGAACGGTACCACCACCGAAACCTGGTCTCGTTCGAGCACTTCGCGCCACGCCGAACAGACCAGCTCCTCCATGGGGTCGGTCGGCGGCTCGACCCGCTCCTCCAGGCGCGTCTGCCGCGCCGTCCCGGCCACGATGAGCGCGGCCAAGGCCTTGCGGTCCGCTTTGCCGTTGTGGTTGAGCGGGAGCGCGTCGAGCACCACGATCTGGTGCGGGACCTGCTCGGCCGGCAGTTTTTCCGCCGCGCGCCCGCGAAGATCCTCTGCGGACGGTGGATTGTCCGGCGATCGCGGCGTGACACAACAGACCAGCGTGGACTCGGGCGGCTCACCGAGTACGAGCGCCACCGCGCTGCCCACGAGCGGATGGTCGGCCATGGCCGATGCGACATCGCCCAGCTCCACCCGTACCCCGCCGACCTTGACCTGTTCGTCGAGCCGGCCGTTGTAGTACAGCAGCCCGTCTTCGCCGACCCTCGCCAGATCGCCGGTCCGATAGAGCTTCTCGCCCGGGATCTGGGAGAAGGGGTTGGCCACGAGCACCCGCGCGGTGCGGTCTGGATCGTTGTGGTAGCCCGCCCCGATGCATTCACCGCCGAGATACAGCTCGCCTGGCGTGTTCACCGGGACGGGCTCGAGGTCGTCGTCGAGCACGATCGCGGCGGTGTTGTCGATGGGACGCCCGATGGGGATGCGGTCGACGTCGGCGTCCGTGACGTCGTGAAACACCGACCCGATCGAGCACTCGGTCGGCCCGAACGTGTTGGTGACCTCGAGCTCGGGCAGCAGTGCGCGCAGCCGGTGCACCGCGCCGGGGGCGGCCGCCTCCCCGCCGATCAGCATGCGCCGCAGGCTCGACGTCGCCTCGCGCAGGTCCTCACGCACCTCCAGCAGCGACACGAACGCCTCCAGCACGGACGGCACGAAGTCGGTCATCGTGACGCCGTAGCGGCCGATGGTCATCGCGGTCCGCTCAAGGTCGAGGATCCCGTCGCGGTGCGGCAGCACAACCTGCCCGCCGGACACCAGCGGCCACAACACCTGCCACATCGAGGAGTCGAATGTGGAGCGGCTGTTCTGCAGCGTCACGTGATCAGCGCCGTCACCGAACCGGCGTGACATCGTGGTCAATCTGTTGACCAGGCCGCGGTGGCGGTTGAGTGCGCACTTGGGCGTGCCCGTCGAGCCGGAGGTGTAAAACCCGTAAATCAAGTCCTCGGGTTTCGGTTCACGGTCTGTCGGCGGGGATTTCCGGTCAGCCGGATCGTACGGCGCCTCCGCGCAGTCGACAATTACCGCCGGGATGGTCGATGCCAGTTCGGCGACGGTCTCCACGGTCGCGGGCGACGCCACGATGGCGGGCGGCGACAATTCGGCCATGATTGCGCTGAGCCGGTCGATCGGCCAGGCCGGATCCAGCGGTACGAACGCCGAACCAGTCTTCATCACCCCGAAGAGTGCCGCCGGAAATTCCGGCCCGTCCGCCACCAGTACGGGTATCAATTGTCGGGTCAGCACGCCGTTGCGGATCAGTTGATTGGCCGTTATATTGGCCGCGGCGTCGAGGTCGGCATAGCTCATCGTCGTGTCCCGATGGCGAATGGCAGGACGGTCCGGTGCCAGCTCTTTCTGTTCGTAGAAGAGGTCAAGGACCGTGCGGTGCCGGGGAAACGCATGCTGCGGCCCCAGGGATAAGGCCAGGACTTGTTCGCTCAGGCGCGTCTGTTTATGGCGTGGCATCGTGCTCCCATGGTCTCGACCGGCAACAGATCGCCGTCCCCGGCAGATCAGTCGCTATTCAGGTCGGTGAGTTTCGGGTAGCCGGGACCGGGCCCTCGGCGAGCATGACGAGAGTCGAATAGATATGTGCGTGTTCGCGGCCATGGACAGCTGGCCGCATATCAAAGGAAACGCCGGGCTCAGGCGAGTGGGCGCAGCCGACCGGCTATGTCGGTCCCAGCTCGATCATGCGGATATAGCGTTCGGCCGGTGAGCTGTAAGGCATGAGAAGAGAGAGCGGGCGCGGTGATCCGCGGGCCGTACCGGTGCTGTCACGCTCTCCGAGGACGTGCCGCCGATGATGGCTTCGAGACGGCGTGATGGCTCATGACGTGCTGACTCGTGCGTGCAGTGACCATGTGTTCCTTCCTCCTCCTGTCGGCTGAGTGCTGCACGTGCGATCAAAGTAACCAATAACAGGCTTATTACGGGTTACTCACATCCTGGGGCAAAGAACCGGGATCCGCAACCCCGGCTGTCGCCACCGCCGGCTCGGACGCCGCCGCGCAGGGCGGTATGGCCTGCAGAAATGCGAATGTGCCGCATGCTGAAATTCGGATTGGCGGGATGGCGGACTTCCGCGTGTCTTGCGACAGGGGGCCTCGACGCCGGCATGACGAACGGCGAGCCGGGCAAGCGCGGCTCGGTGACGGCGCGAGAGGCATACCCGGCGTTACCCGGGCCCGCGCCCGCTAATCCGGGGCCGCGTTCTTTTGTGACAACTTGCCGAAGCGCTCTAATGATCAGTCGGACGCCACGGATGATCCACCGTCAATGGGTCATATAAGTGCACGTCCGGTCGGCAGAATGGGACCGGAAGAAAAGCCGATACAGAACCTTTGTCGGCTCCGGCGGCAACGGCTTCAGTCCCGAGATCATTCCGTGCCGGGCGTGAAAGGCCGCCATCCGCGGGTAGGGTCGGTGACCGCCGGCGTATTCAGGTCCGGCGTCACGCCCATCACCCCACGCAAGGAGGAGGTTGTGCGGTCAGCCAATGGCAACGCGCGTGCCGGAGTATTCCAATCAGGAGGACTTTCCGCCCTGGCGGTCGGAGTCTGGCTTCATGAAATATCCGCGCCGGCGCGGCACTACATCGCCGACATCGGTCAGTCCGACCGTACGGTGATGGACGCGCTCGCTGCTTCTCTGCGAAGACTCGGGGACGAGGCCGTCGTCATCGATTTACGCTCGTCAATGGCCGCCGTGGCGTCGGATCTGCTCCGGTACGGTGCCCGCCACGACGGCGGTTACTGGAACACGACCGGTGCGGCGCGCTTCGTGCTCGTCAGCGAGCTGACACCATTGATGCGGGCGGACGGTTGCCGGGCATTCGCGCACGGCTGTGTCGGCGGCGGCAACGACCAGCGCCGCTTCGCGCGTTACGGCGCCCAGGTCGCGCCGGAACTGGCGGTCATCGAGCCGTGGACGAATCCGCAGGCCCTTGAGCGATTCCCCGATCGCGAGGCCATGCTGGCGGCCGTCGTCGAGCGCGGGCTGCCGCTTGACCCGGGCAGCGGTGCCGAGCGGTCCACCGACGCCAACCTCGCCGGCATCTCGCACGAGTCGGCGGAGCTGGAAGACCTCGAAACGCCGGTCAGCCACCTCTGCCCGCGGTGGAGCAAGTGGCCTGGGCAGGGCCCGGCCGAGCCCGAGACCGTCACGGTCGCTTTCCGCGAGGGACGGGTCACCGACGTCAACGGCAGCGGGCCCGATCCGGTCGCATGGATGACGCGGGCCAACACGATCGGCTCCCGGCACGGTGTCTGGCTGCGCGACGTGGTCGAGCGGCGCATCGTCGGTACGGTCTGCCGGGGCATCTACGAGGCACCCGGCCTGGAAGTCCTCGCCCCCGCGTGGACCCGCATCATGCAGGCGAGTCTTGACGCGGCCGGCCACGAACTCTACGACCGGCTGGCCGCCGTGCTGGGCGCCGCGATGTACGAGGGGCGGTGGTTCGAGCCGGCCGCGCAGGCGGCGCGAGCGGCGATCGACCGGCTGGTCGGCGACGTCAGCGGCAGCGTGACCCTGTCCGTGCACCGGGGCGTCGTACAGGTTCAACGGACACAGGTCGCCGGCCACGTGGAGCAGCAGACCCGGTTCGGCTCGGGCGGTAACCGCTGGAGCGAAGTGGCCGCCGTTCAGACATGAAAGGAAGAAAGCGATGCGTGAGCGTCGATTCGGCCGGCTGGGCTGGGAGGTCAGCGAGATCGGCTACGGGATGTGGGGCATAGCCGGCGGCGAGGGCGGATGGACCGGCGCCGAAGACGAGACCGGCAACTCCGCGCTGGACGAGGCCGTGCGGCTCGGGTGCACCTTCTTCGACACCGCCTGGATCTACGGGCGGGGACACAGCGAAAGGATGCTCGGGCAGTTGGTCAAGCGGCACCCGGACCGCCGCCTCTACCTCGCGACCAAGCCCCCACCGAAGGATCGCACCTGGCCATCCACCCGCGACTCCAAGTTGGCCGAGGTGTACCCACCGGATCATCTCTGGGAATACCTGCACCGCAGCCTCGAAAGGTTGGCCATGCCGTCCGTCGACCTGTTCCAGTTCCACGTCTGGGAGGACTCCTGGGCACACGACGCGTCCTGGCAGGACGCCATCGCCGAGATGAAGGAGCGCGGGCTGATCAAAGGTGTCGGGATCAGCGTCAACCGATGGGAACCCTGGAACGTCCTGCAGACGCTGAGCACCGGGCTGATCGACGCGGTGCAGGTCATCTACAACATCTTCGACCAGGCCCCCGAAGACGAACTGTTCCCGGCCTGCCGTGAGCTGGACGTCGCGGTGATCGCTCGGGTGCCCTTCGACGAAGGCACACTCACCGGCACTCTCACCCGGGACACCCGCTGGCCCGAAGGTGACTGGCGCAACACCTATTTCGTGCCCGAGAACCTCATCCCGAGTGTGGAGCGCGCCGAACGGCTGGCGCGGATCGTGCCCGAGGGCATGACCATGCCCCACCTCGCCCTCCGCTTCATCCTCGCGAACCCCGACGTCGCCACCGTCATCCCCGGCATGCGCAAGCACACGCACGTGCACGCCAACATCGCCACCAGCGACGCCGAACCACTGAGCGACGAACTGATGGCGCGGTTGCGCCAGCATCGCTGGGACCGCCGACCCACTGCGTGGTCGCAATGAGCGCCGCGCCCAAGCCCATCGTGCTGTGGGCAGTTCCTCGGTCGCGGTCCACGGCGTTCCTGCGCATCATGCTCGAGCGCGGTGATCTCGAGGTGCTCCACGAACCGTTTTCGTACCTGCAGGCGGACGGGCACTTCGAGGTGGCAGGCCGGCGGGTCACGTCGGCGGTCGAGCTGCTCGACGTGATCCTCGAGGTCAACGCCAAGGAGCGCCGGGTGTTCGTCAAGGAGACCTCCGACTACACGTACACGCCGCTGCTTGAGGACGGGCGCCTGTACAGCGACATCGTCAACACCTTCATGATCCGAGAGCCGCGGGCGGCGATCTCCTCGCACTACGCCATGAACCCGAACGCCACCCTGGACGAGTACGGGTTCGAGTACCTGCACGTCATTTTCGAAACCGTGCGGTCGGCCATCGGCGAGGTCCCACTGGTGATCGATGGTGACGATCTCGTGTCCGATCCGGAGGCGACGGTCCGGGCCTACTGTGAGCGGGTCGGGCTGGAGTTCAAGGCCGAGGCGATGAGCTGGGATCCCGGGCAGCGGACGAACTGGCGGCGTACGGATCGGTGGCATGCGGAGGTGGCCGAGAGCAGCGGGCTGGAGGCCAAGGCGTCCCAGCGGCGTGAGACGCCCGACACGAACGCGCACCTACGCCGCGTCGCCGAGCACCACCAGCCGTTCTACGACGCGCTCGCCCGCCACCGCCTTGCCGGCTAGTGCCCATCCGTCTGGGCTGATGCCAGTCTTGTCGGCCCCGCTGAACTGGCCTCGGCGTGCCGCCGCGGCCAGGCGCCGACATCCGCCTGCGTCAGATCGTCGCCGAGCCGACGTGGTCCGACCGGCGGCCGGCGACCGTCATATGAATGGCCCTGGCCGCCCGCACCAGCGCCGGCGTGCCCCTTGCCCCAGTCCCAGGCCGGCTCGCCGAACGATGCGCTTCACCAGGTCCGGGCGGATGGCGGTGACACGCTGCGCCAGACTCCGCATGAGCTGCACGTCCGCGGCGGTCACAAGCTTGAAGTTCGGCGTGGTGCGCCACTGGGTCAGGGCTGCGCAAGGGCGTCGGACCGTTTCCGAACCGCCGATCCCGGCAGTCAACCAGCACGAGGCGCGCAGCTCATCATCGTGGCGGCGGTCCAGATGTCGGGACGGGGGCAACACCGACACCGCGCCTGGACCGACCGCACAACCCCATCGATCGGGCACGTCTCGAGTCGGGAGACGCGGAGTGTGTCAGCTGTCTAGCGTTGCTTGAGGCGGAGCGCTTCTTTGCGGGTCTCGGCCTGGACGGACTGCTCGCGCTCCAGCCATGCCGGGTTCTCCGCCTTCAGCGCGTTGATCTCAGCGGTGGTGAGCGGTTCGGTGATCCCGCCTCTGGCCAGGCCGGAAATGGAGACCCCGAGCTTCGCGGCGACGACCTGCTTCGGGTGCGGGCCGTTGCGACGCAGGTCAGCGAGCCAGGCGGGTGGCGTCGCTTGCAACGCGTTCAGCTCGTCCCTGGAGACCACACCCTCCTGGAACTCGGCGGGTGTGGCCGAGAGGAGGACGCCCAGCTTCTTGGCCGCGGTCTCGGGCTTCATCGTCTGGACGGTCTTCGGTTTGGGCGAGGGCATGAGGCCAAGCGTAGTCAGTCGGAACGGGTTCTCTGACATCGGTACGCTGACGAGGTGACTGATGGTGAGACCGGCAAGGCATTTCGGCTGGCGTATGTGCCCGGTGTGACGCCTGCGAAATGGGCCAACATCTGGACCGAGAGGATGCCCGGCGTGCCGCTCACCCTGGCCACGGTTCCCGCCTCCGAGGTGGTGGGACTCCTGCGGGATGGCGGCGCCGACGCCGGATTCGTCAGGCTGCCCGTCGACCGGGACGGGCTCAGCGTGATTCCTCTTTACGTGGAGACCACGGTGGTCGTGGTGCCCAAGGACCACGCGGTGGCCGCCGCCGACGAGGTGACCATCGCCGACCTGGCCGACGACGAGGTGCTCCATCCTCTGGACGACACCATCGAGTGGACGGTCCGGCCGGGGCTGCCCGCGTTCACCCGCCCGGCCACGACGGCGGAGGCGGTCGAGCTGGTGGCCTCCGGCGCCGGGCTTCTTCTGGTCCCGCAGTCGCTGGCACGCCTCCACCACCGCAGGGATCTCACTTACCGGCCGGTGCTGGACGCGCCGCAGTCTCAGGTCGCGCTGGCCTGGCTCACGGATGCGACCACTGACCTGATGGAGGATTTCATCGGCATCGTCCGCGGCCGGACGGTGAACAGCTCGCGGGGCCGTACCCCTGCCTCCGCTGCGGAGAAGCCGGCACAGCGGCAGGCGCAAAAATCCACGCAGAATGGCTCCCGCCGCCGGGCCGCGCCGGCCAGGAGGAAAGGGAAGGGCCACCGGCCTCGGTGACCTGCAGCCCCGAACCCCTCCGGTTGGACCCGCTTGGGAGTCGGTCGCTCACACCCCGTCCGCAATGGGGAAACGGGGTGTTCACGCAGGTGGGCCGCACTGGGTTCGCGAACCGGTGACCCCTCGCTGGTGAGGAGTCATGATCGCATCTGGCGGCTTCTCAACCTGCGGGATGATCTCGCACGGGTACCCTCGTGCGGGAGGGCTGACCAGCTCTGACGGCACGCTGATGGTACGAGACCTCAGCGCGGATGCGACATTCCCTTCCCCTGTCCAAGCTGCGCGCCGCGCTGGAGCGCCGGTTCCGTGAAAACACCACACCCGTAGCACAGAATCGGATCAGCGACGCGGCCTGACGATCAGCGGCCGCCACCGAAGTTCCGCGGAACTCGGGACATGCTCGCGTCTACGGGGGAAGTACTTTGCACAACACGACAGTGCGTCTACAGGTCTGGCGACCTGCCAAACGTCTGGTGGTAGGGCTCACCAGTGTGGCCATGGTGGGCACCGGGTCGCCGGTCTGGGCCGGACCGCCAGTTGCTGCCGGATTCTCGACCGGGGTGGTTGCGCAGCCATCCACACCATGCGGTCCGTCGCCGGAGGTGGAGTTCTACCAGGATGAGGTTCCGCAGCCGAAGGTGGCGACGCCTGACAACACCCACAACGGCCGTGATCATTACACCCTCACCGCGCACGTGGGTACGCATTCGTTCTCTCCAGCGAACGACTGGCCCGAAGTAACCACGCTGGGTTACAGCGCTTCCGGCAGAGGCGGCAGCGGCGGCGCCGGCGGCAGCGGGGGCAGCGGCGGCGCCGGCGGCAGCGGCGGCAGCGGGGGCAGCGGCGGCGCCGGCGGCAGCGGGGGCAGCGGCGGCAGCGGTGGTGGCGTCGAGATGGACTTTCTCGGCCCAACGATCATCACGCGACAAGGCCGGCCGGCCGACGTGAAGGTGATCAACGCCCTGCCGCCGGCGGGAACCCAGATATTCCCGTTCGACCAGCCGAACAACGACAACACGCTCACCTTGCACCGTCACGGTGGCCTGCAGCCGGCCGAAAGCGACGGAGCACCCGCGCCCATCGGAGTGGAAGTCCCACCCGGCGGCTCGCAGACCCAGCACTATCCGAACAACCAGGCCGCAGCACCCCTGTGGTACCACGACCACATTGACGCGCAGACCTCGTACCACGCGTACGAGGGGCTGGCCGGGTTCATACCCAACACCGACCGGCGGGAGCAGCAGTTCGGCCTGCCCACCGGCGACTTCGCCAAGGCCTACGTGCTGCAGGACAAGTCCTTCAACGCCGACAAGACGCTCTGCTACAGCCACGCCGATCCCGAGTTCTTCGGCGACCTCCCGGTGATCAACGGGATCGTCGCCCCGAAGCAGACGGTGGAACCGCGGCGGTACACCTTCACCTTCATCAACGGATCAGATTCCCGCTTCTACCGCCTCAGCCTGAGGCAAACCGGCGGCTCGACGGCCGCTGCTCCCAAGATGACCGTGGTGGCAGGTGACTCGGGGTACCTGCTTCACCCCGCTGTGGTCAAGGAGCTGCTCGTCGCCCCGGGCGAGCGGTACAAGGTGGTCATCGACTTCACCGGTCACCGTTCACAGAAGTGGGTGGTGACCAACAATGCTCCGGCGCCCTTCGGCGCGCTGGATGGCGTCGATCCCGACGGGGCCGGGATTCCGCAGCTCATGCGGTTCGACGTCGGCCCTTCGACCAGCTCGCCAGACCGTTCCCGAGTCCCGGGTGCGCTGCCGGAGAGCAACAACCAACTCCCACCCGCAGCCATCCTCGCCAAAGCCAGGCTGCGGACCGTTCAGGCCGGTGAGGTCATCCCCGGTGCCCCGCAGCTCGGGGACAAGGTCCAGCTGCTGAACTACGGGCCGGCGGACACGGCCACCGAGACACCGCAGCTGAACTCGACCGAGGCATGGGCCATGCGCAACCACAGCCCAGACTCTCATCCGATCCACCTGCATCTCGTCGAACTGCGGCTGATCGGCCGTTGGCCCGTCACCAAGTGGAGCGACACCGACCCAGACACCGGCACCCAGATACCGTTGGAGATCGGACAGTTTGTGCCACCGGCTCCTTACGAAACCGGCCCGAAGGAAACGTTCGTGGCCCCGCCCGACTACATCACCGTCTGGGCGGGCAAGTTCACCGTCGGTGGGTCATCCGTCTGGCACTGCCACATCATGTCCCACGAGGACGGAGCGAGCACGGGCGGCGCTATCGAGATGATGCGGCCGCTGGTGATCGGCAACAAGCCGCAAACCCAACTACCGCTGATCCACAACCAGGTCCGACTCGACAAGTTGATACGCCAGCCGTAGCAAGAAACCCGGTGGCCAGCCAGCGTGGAGGCCACCGGGTTCTCCCAGCCTCACGACGCGCTGCAAAGGCCACCAGGTGTTGAGCTCGCCCCTGACGCGCCGAGTCGGCGGCGAGTGCGGCCCGCTCAGGGACACGCTCGCTGAGGAGTTCCCAGGCAGTTGCAGGAGGTCCAGGCCGAGCGGGAGGAGCTCGTGATCGCCGAGCGGGTCCTGAACCGGCCGGC
>NZ_JBFANV010000034.1:0-106482 GCF_040674955.1 Nonomuraea sp. NPDC049695
GCCCCGACTCGGACCGGCCGAGCACGGCGTGGTAGCCGCGGGCACCGGCGCTCGGACGGGGCCGTGTTCAGGACGCCGGCTGTGGCGCTCGGAGCAGGTCGCGTTCGGGGTCGGCCATGGTGCTCGGCCCTGGTGCTCGGCTTCGGGAGGGTGTGGTGTGCGGAGGTGATGCTCGGTGAGCAGTGGCGGTGACACAGCGGTGGTCATCCCGGCCGTCAACGAAGCCGACCGCATCGCGGCCACCATCGCGGCCGCCGCGGATCTGCCCGGCGTGGATCTGGTCGTGGTCGTCGACGACGGCTCGACCGACCAGACCGGCAGGGTGGCGCGTGCGGCAGGAGCCCGCGTGGTGCGTCACAGCCGCAACAAGGGCAAGGCCGCCGCGATGGAGACAGGAGCGGAGGCGGTCCGCCTCCTTGACGAGGACCGCAGCCCTCGCCACCTGCTCTTCCTGGACGCCGACCTGGGCGCGACGGCCGCCGCCGCCGCGCCTCTCATCGAGCCCGTACGCGCGTCCAAGGCCGACATGACCGTCGCGGTCTTCACGACGAGGGTGAAGCTGGGCGGCCACGGCTTAGTCGTACGCCTGTCGAAGGAGGGCATCCGCCGCGCCACCGGCTTCGAGCCGGCGCAGCCCCTCAACGGTCAGCGCTGCCTCACCAGAGCCGCCTTCGAAGCGGCGCGCCCGCTGGCGCACGGGTTCGGGGTGGAGACGGCCATGACGATCGACCTGCTGCGCAAGAGGTTCCGGGTGGTCGAGGTCGAGGTCGAGATGGCTCACCGCGCCACGGGGACGGACTGGCGGGCACAGCTCCATCGCGCCAGACAACTTCGGGACGTGGCGCTCGCCCTGGCCACCAGAGACCCGCTTGTCGTCCAAAATCTCGACAAACTCCGCCCCAATCGCTGACCATCTCCACACCCTTCGACCGTCGATCTGATCATCCGGGCTGTGCGGCGCGGGGCCGCGGGTTATCCACAGCCACGCCTCGCCCGTCCAAGGCCGCCTGGCGAGTGTGCTGGAATTTGCCGGTGACTTCGGAGAAGCGGCACGACAAGGCACGAGGCCGGCTCGCGGGGGCGGCCACGGCGGCGATCGGCGCCTCGATCCTGCTGACGATCGCCATAGGCCTTCTGGGCCCGTCGCCGATGGTGCCCGCGCTGACCGGCCCGAGCCGGCACCCGCCGTACTCTCTGGACGTCCACCCCGAGCCCCACCTGGTGATCGCCCTCGCCGCGAGCGCGCTCATCCTGGGCGGACTCGGCCTCCTGACCGCCCTCGCCTTGATCCGCACCCCTGACCCAGGGCTGCTCGGCTCAAGGAGAGGCGTATGGGGCCATCGGCGGGTGCCCAGCGCCCGCATCCTCGTGCTCACGGGCTGTGTGACCGCCGCGATCCTCGCGTTCCTGCCTCCCTCCGGCTCCGGCGACCACCTCAACTACGCCGCCTACGGCCGCATGGTGACGCTCGGCCTGAGCCCCTACACCCATGGGGCGGTCGACCTGCCGGGCGACCCCATCGCCGACGCGGTCGAGGATCCGTGGCGTGAGGAGCCGAGCGTGTACGGCCCCGTGGCGACGGCTCTGCAAGCTGTGGCGAGCTGGATCGGCGGCGATTCGCTCCGCCTGACGATATTCGTGCTGGCCCTGTTCAACGCCGCCGCCTTCATCGTGACGGGCCTCCTCATAGATCGCTTCACCCGGGACGACCCGATCAGGCGGCTGAGGGGCGCTCTCCTGTGGACAGCCAACCCGCTCCTGCTCTACCAGCTGGTGGCGGGCATGCATGTCGACACCCTGGCCATCGCCTGCATGGTCGCCGCCCTGCTGGCCAGAAGCCGCCCCATGGGCTCCGGTCTCCTGCTGGGGCTGGGCGTGGCGATCAAGGTCAACGCCGGTCTGGTGGCGCTCGGTCCGGCCTGGGAGCTACGGCGACGACCCGGCCGCCTGGCTCTCATGGCGGCGTGTGCGCTCGTGGTGGTGGCCGCCGGGTACGCGATCGTCGGCCCGGAGGCGATCGCCCCGGTGACCCGCACCAGCAAGTCGATCTCCCACGTCTCGTTCTGGAAACTCGTCCAGGGCTGGCTCCAGGCCATCGTGGGCACCGGCAGCGCTTACCGGGCGGAGATCCAGATCGGCTCACTCCTCGTCCTCGTACTCATCGCCTGGTCCCTGCTCCGCCTGGCCTCACGACGCTCAGGTGAGCTCGCAGCGCGCGCGCCGGGCGTCGAGCCGGTCGGGGAGGGCGGCCACGCCGCTCCAGCGCTGGGACGCACCACGCGCGAGACAGGCACCGCCGCGGCGTCTGACGAGACCGGAAACCACGCAGGGGAGGTGGCCGGCGACGCGACCGCATCGAGCGAGGTGGGTCCTCATGCGGAGCGTGGTCCCGGCGATGCCGTGCAGGGCGAGGCGCGTCACCATGCGGCGGGCGGGGCAGGCGACTCCCGTGGAACCGGCGGGCTCGCGGCGCCGGTTGTCGCGGTGGGGCTGGTGGTGGCGTACCTGTTCGCCACGCCGTACATCCTGCCCTGGTACGACGGCCTGGCGCTCGGGTTGCTGGCGCTGGTGGGGGCCTCCGCGGTGGACGGGTTCGTGGTCGCGCACCTGCTGGTCCTGTCGCTCGCGTACCTGCCGGCCAGGGTGGTGGGACCGCCACAGGACCTCGACTGGCTCAGGAGCGAGCTCAGGCCTCAGCTCGCGTGGGCGCTGCTTGCTCTGACGGCGGGGCTGCTCCTGTGGGCCTGGCGAGCTGCAGGGCGCGGACGCAGGCCGCCAGCGTCAGAGGCACGCTCACCGTCAGGGCCATAGCGGGGATGGCGATGCCGGAGTCGTTCATCAGGAAGCCGACGAAGGCACAGGTGAGAGCGCCGAAAAGGCCCGCCCGGAGCGTCGGGGCCAGGTGGTACGCCTGGCTGAGCGCCGAGACGCCCCAGCGTGACGGACGGGCGAGCACCAGGAAGAGGAAGGCCAGCGCGACCAGCGAGAGGAGGGTCAGTGACCAGTTCCCTACGGTTACGCCGATCATGGCACTGAACTTGCGCCAGACCACGGTCCACGCCTGGCCGTCGATGATCTGCTGGACGAAGTTGCCCAAATGAGTCCGCTGGTCATCGGGACGCAGCCAGTCGACGACGGAGAGCGTGCCCACGAGCCCGGCCCCCACCAGACCGACGAGCAGCAGCCTCAGCAGGGACACCCGCTTGCCGGAGAGCAGCATGAGGAAGACCGCCAGGCCGATCACGAACGCCGGGACACCGCCGAAGTCCGCCCCCCACGAAGGCCACCCGTCAGCGAAGACCGCGATCCCTCCGTACACGGCGCACACCCCGACGACCACGGTCCTGGACACGCCCCGGCCGAGCAGCCACTGCGACACCCCGGCCAGCCCGAGGATGGTGCCTGTGGCGTAGACGGCGAAGGCGATGTTGCTGAATCCGTAGAACCGTCCTCCGGTCACGGGCTCGTAGCCGGTCACGGCGTTCACCTGGAGCTTGGAGCCGGTCATGACGTCGATGAGGAGAGCCAGGGAGGTCACGGCGGCGACCACGGTGAGCGGGCCCAGCACGTGGGCCCGCCAGGGGCCGGCGAAGGCCAGGGCGGTGACCAGACCGGCGATGGCCACGATCGTCACGATCACCGACAGCATCGGCACCGGCAGCGTCCACCACGGCACCAGCTGGGCCAGGAATGTGGAGACGGCGATGGAGCCGCTGACCACCGCCACGATCTGGACGGCTTTCAGGAGCTTGGAGGTCGCCGCGAAGTCGGCGGGCAAGGGAGCGTGAGTCGTTGCAGTAGCGGTGGCGGGGGGCGCTGAGCCGGCCGTTTCCGGAGCGGTGGCGGGGGGCGCTGAGCCGGTCGTTTCCGGGCTGTTCGAGGAGCGGCGGCGGCGGAGGACCAAGGCGGCGAGGGCGTAGAAGAGGAGCTGGACCGTAACCAGGACGGTGAAGAACGGGCCGCGGACCTCCCGCAGCACCTGGCTGGCCAGGTCGCCGTCCGCCAGCTCCGACACCGTGTCGGCCGGTGCGGCGGAGGCGGTGCCGTCGGGTTGCCAGGGGCGGCCCACCACCTGGCGCGGGACGGGAAGGCCGAGGAGCTGGATGGTGGTGGCGGTCAGGTCGGTGATCGTGACCAGGGCGTCCTGGCGGGTGGAGGTGGCGGTCAGATAGCCGTGGCCGTACGGCCGGCCGCTCGGGGACTTGGCGATCGCCACGTGGAGGTGGGCGTTCGGGGTCACGTCAGAGACGCCTGCCACCAGGACGGTGGTGTCGGGGGGCAGCTTGGCGAGCAGGGTGCCGATCTGCTGGTCCGCTCGGGCCGCGGCTGCCTGGCGGTCGGCGGTCGGCAGCGGGGTGGGGACGCCGTACTCGTCCAGGGGCTGCCTGGCCCAGGCGGTGGCCAGGTCGGCGGCCTCCATGATGATCAGGTTGTACGGGTTGAGGTCGCCGATGGAGTCGACAGCGTCGACGGCGGGGGCGTATTTGGCAATATTTCCGGACTTGTCGGCCGCGGCGATCGCGGCGCCCGGGCCTACGGCGGCGACCTTGCCCCCGTTGTCCGCCACCAACTGGCCCAGAGTGCCGAGCTGGGCGTCGTAGCCGGTTTCGGATTGGTACGCGGTCAGGGCCTGCCAGTTCGGGATCCTGGCGGCCTCTCCCGCGGATTGTGGGACCGGGGGCTGAGGGCAGCCCTTGCCCGCGGTGCCCGCTCGCTGGCCTGCCGAGATGGTCAGCCAGCCCGCTGTGGGGCAGGTGGTGCCGCGGTCCGGGGGCGGTACGGCACGCGTCGAGAGGGAGCCCGAGGCGCCCTGGCCGACGAGGGCCCACAGGTTGGGGGTTCGTGACGGGTCCAGGTCGCTCCATTCGAGGCCTGGCACGCCGATGAGCGCGACCCGAGCCGCCTGGGCGACCGGCTCTTTCCTGGCGACTCGCAGGGCCGCGGGGGCTGGTGCCCGGGTGTCGGTCGTAAGCCCGTGCGCGTGGAGATCAGTGCTGGTGAGAGGGGTGGCGGCGGCCGCCGATGGGAGGAGGCAGGTCGCCGCGGCCATGCTGAGAATGAGCGCGGCGAACGCCCGTCGGCTCGTCCGGGTGGCGAGGGCGCGCCTGCTTGCCCGGGTCGCGAGAGCCCGTGCGCGCGTCCGAACGTCGAGGACGTGCTCCGGCGTTGGCGCATGTGGCATGGACGGAACCCCCAGTGATTGCCCCTCGATCAATAACAGCCACGGTAACGTGCCACATCGTGACAAGTGGCGAGGTACGCGTGATGCGGCGGCAGTGGTGGGCGTGGGTGGTCGCGGGGCTCGTGGTCGCCGCGGCCGTCGTGCCCCTGGTGCACATGTGGCTCACCAATCCCGACGATCAACGCCTGGTCGACCTCGACGTTTACCGTACCGGCGGGCAGATGCTGCTCGAGGGCCGGCCGGTGTACGAGTACGTCACGCCGGCCCCGCAGCTGTTGCCGTTCACCTATCCTCCCATCGCGGCGATGATGGCCGTGGCGCTGGCCGAGATGTCCTGGGGGACGGCCCAGTGGGTGTGGACGGCCGGGATCTTCGTGGCACTGGCCGTGACCGTGGGGTTCTCGTTCAGGGAGGTCCTGCGAGGAGAGGCGCTGCGGAAGTACGTGCCGTGGGTGTTCGCGGCGCTCATGGTGGCCTGCACGTACCTGATGCCGATCAGGGACCAGGTGCGGTTCGGGCAGGTGGACATCCTGCTGGTCGCGCTCTGCGCGGCCGACTGCCTGGCGAAGAGGCCCTGGTGGCCGCGGGGGTTCCTGATCGGGTTGGCCACGGCGGTGAAGCTCACGCCGGGCGTCTTCCTGATCTACCTGCTGCTCACGCGGCAGTGGCGGACGTTCTCCATGGCGGCTTTCACGGCGGCGCTGCTGACGTTGCTGCCGTTCGCGGTCATCCCGCGGGACGCGGCCGACTTCTGGTTCTGGGCGCTGCTCGATCCCGGCCGCGTCGGCGCGAACGAGGCCACCACGAACCAGTCCATCCGCGGCATGCTGCTCCGCCTCTACCTGCCCGATCCGGCGACGTCCCTGATCTGGATCGTGGTGGTGGCCGTGGTCGCGTGGTACGGCTTCCGCGGCGCGCGGGACGCGTACCAGGCGAACGACCGGTTGACCGCGGTCGCGCTGACGGGGCTGATGGCCGTGCTGCTCTCCCCGGTCGCCTGGATCCACCACCTGGCCTGGGTGGTCGTGGTGCTCGCCGCGATCGTGGGGGACGGGCGGGACCCGGTCAGGCTGCGGGCGGCGGCGGGCGTGTGGCTCTTCTACGTCCTCCCCATCCCCTGGTGGGGGGTCTCGTTGAAGGCGGCCGACATCCCGGGGGTCAGCCTGGTGCTGGGGAAGATCGTCCAGAACGGGTTCGGGCTGGGGGCGCTGGCTCTCGTGTGGATGTTGGCGACCTGGTTGCCGAAACGGCGCGAGATCACATGACCGAACCATTACCCTCTGTCCCGTGCTCGTTACCACATGGGTGATCGTGGGCTTCATCGCCGGGGTCAGCGGCGTGTTCATCGGGTATAGGGCGCTCCGGCAGGCCAGAGCGGCCGTTGAGGACTGCCAGCGGATGCTCGCCCGGCAGATCAGCGAGGGCATGGGCGATCTCAAGGCCATCAGGGACGTGGCCGTCTGCCGGTACGACGCGCTCTCCGAGATGACCGGGCGGCTGTCGTTCTCCGTGGCGATGATCAACGGCCTCGGTGACGGCATCGTGCTGACCTCGATCAACGGGCGGAGCGAGACCCGTACGTACATCCGCCCTGTGGTCGGCGGGAAAGGGCGGGAGCCGCTGTCGCCGGAGGAGGAAGAGGCGGTGCGGGCGGCCAGGCTGGGGCTCGGGCCGATGATCGCGTCACGGGCCTCAGAGGCGCTGTAGACACACCCCGAATGGGCGCATGGGCGGTCCACCTGCGGATACTCTTGATGCATGCCCAGACTCGCCTATCTCGGACCGGAAGGCACCTTCACCGAAGAGGCCCTGCGGCTCCTCGACCCGACGGCCGAGCGTCTGCCCTGCGCGTCCGTGAGCGCCGCGCTCAACGCCGCGCGCGCCGGCGACGCCGACGGCGCCGTCGTCCCGCTGGAGAACTCCATCGAGGGCGCGATCACCTCGACGCTCGACGAGTTCGCCTGGGGCGAGCCGTTGCTGATCACGGCCGAGCTGCTGCTGCCGGTGCAGTTCTCGCTGCTGGCCCGGCCCGGCACCGGGATCCCCCAGATCAAGCGGGTCTACACGCATCCCGCGGCCATCACGCAGTGCCGCGCCTACGTCGCGCGCGAGCTGCCCGAAGCCGTCGTGGTCGCCGCCCCTTCGACCGCGGCGGCGGCGCAGGAGGTGTCGCTGCCCGGCTCGCCGTACGACGCCGCCATCGCCGCCCGCATCGCCGGGGAGCACTACGGGCTGGTGCAGCTGGCCGCCGACATCGGCGACAGGTCCGACACCGTGACCAGGTTCATCAAGGTGAGCCGGCCGGGCGGTCCGCTGCCCGAGCCGACCGGCTCCGACCGCACCACGCTGGTCGTCTTCCTCGCCGACGACCACCCGGGCGCGCTGCTGGAGATGCTGACGGAGTTCTCCGTGCGCGGGGTCAACCTGACGCGCATCGAGTCGCGGCCGACCGGTGACGGCATCGGGCGCTACTTCTTCCACTTCGACTTCGAGGGCCACATCGCCGACGCCCGGGTCGGTGAGGCCATCGCCGGGCTGCACCGCATCTGCGGCGACGTGCGCTTCCTCGGCAGCTACCCGCGGGCCGACGGGATCGCGCCGCAGATCAAGCGGGGCACGTCCGACCCTGAGTTCGCCGAGGCGGGCGACTGGCTAGCGCGCATCCGGGCAGGCCAGGTCTGAGCGGCAGGCAAGCATCCGCATGTACGCGGTAATCCGGGGGCGAGGAGCCGCCGCGCGCCGGTAGCCTTTGGCTTGTGATTGACCTGCGTACCCTTCGTGAGGATCCCGACCGGCTACGGGCGTCGCAGCGTGCCCGCGGTGAGGACGACTCCGTCGTCGACACGCTGCTCGACCTCGACGAGCGCCGCCGATCCGCGCTGACCTCGTTCGAGTCCATGCGCGCCGAGCAGAAGAGCATGGGCAAGTCGGTTTCCAAGGCGCAGGGCGAGGAGAAGGTCGCGCTGCTCCAGCGGGCCAAGGACCTCGCGAGCCAGGTCAAGGCCGCGGAGGCGGAGGCGGAGAAGCTCGGGGCCGAGCTCGACGAGCTCCTGCAGGCGGTGCCCAACATCGTCGAGGAGGGCGCGCCGGAGGGCGGCGAGGACGACTACGTCGTGCTCGAGACCCACGGTGAGCCGAGGACGTTCGACTTCGAGCCCAAGGACCACCTGGAGCTGGGCGAGGCGCTCGGCGCCATCGACATGGAGCGGGGCGCCAAGGTGTCCGGCTCGCGGTTCTTCTTCCTCAAGGGCGTCGGCGCCCGCCTGCAGCTCGGCCTGCTCAACATGGCCATGCAGCAGGCGATCGAGGCCGGGTTCACGCCGATGATCACGCCGGTGCTCGTCAAGCCGGAGACCATGCAGGGCACCGGCTTCCACGTGGCCCACGACAAGGAGATCTACCGCCTCCCCGAGGACGACCTCTACCTCGTCGGCACCTCGGAGGTGGCGCTGGCCGGATACCACGCCCAGGAGATCCTGGACGCCGGTGACCTGCCGCTGCGCTACGCGGGCTGGTCGTCGTGCTTCCGCCGCGAGGCCGGCTCGTACGGCAAGGACACCAGGGGCATCATCCGGGTCCACCAGTTCGACAAGGTCGAGATGTTCTCCTACGTGCGCCCCGAGGACGCCCACGAGGAGCACCTGCGCCTGCTCGCCTGGGAGAAGGAGATGCTGGCCAAGATCGAGGTCCCGTACCGGATCATCGACACGGCGGCGGGCGACCTCGGCATGTCGGCCGCCCGCAAGTTCGACTGCGAGGCGTGGATCCCCACCCAGGGCCGCTACCGCGAGCTGACCTCGACCTCCAACTGCACGGAGTTCCAGGCGCGCCGGCTCGCCGTCCGCTACCGCGACAAGGACGGCAAGCCGCAGCACCTGGCCACGCTCAACGGCACCCTGGCCACGACCCGCTGGATCGTCGCGATCCTGGAGAACCACCAGCAGGCCGACGGCTCCGTGGTGATTCCCGCGGCGCTGCGGCCCTACGTGGGCCTCGACGTGCTGGAGCCGTCCAAGTAGGCGCGGCGGGCGTCGTTCCTGATGAGGACGGCGCCCCCCGCCAGCACCAGGGCGGTCAGCACCACGGCCAGGACGACGGCCACCCAGTACGGGCCCGGGATGCCCGTTGACCAGCCGTAGAAGGGCGTGTAGACGCTCGCGAACACGAGCGGCGCGGACAGCACCCCGACGGCGGCGGGCACCGGCCGGGCCTGGCCGGCCGCCGCCAGCACGAGGCAGACCACGCCGCCCGCCAGGGCCGCGAGCGCGCCGACGAGGGCCAGGACGGGCGCCATGTCCATGCTCATCGACCACGTCCCCGTCCAGCCGATGAGAGCGGCGAGCACGCCCAGGGAGGCGAGCGCCGCGAAGCCCGTGTAGGCACGACTGAACTGCCGCAGCCCCGCTCCGGCGCCGCCGAACAGCATGCACGCGGCCAGGAAGAGCGCGACGTTGCGCTCCGGGGACAGGTCCACCGCGCCGATCTCGGGCGAGCCGGGCCAGCCGACCCGCCGCCACTCACCGGACACGTCGCGGATCAGGATGCCGTCCAAGCCGTTCGCGACGACCACGACGTGTCCGCCCGGACGGGCCTGCACGGCCAGCGCCATCGCGGCCCGCCCGTCCCTGCGCGAGTACCGCCGCTCGAGCCGCTCGCGGTCGCCGCCGGTCAGCGCCCACGACGGGCCCCATGTCTTGCCGCCGTCGTCGGACTGCTCGACGGCCATCCGGTTGGGCATCACCCGGTAGCACCGCGTCGCCTGCATGGGCACGCAGGCGGCGCTCTGGAGCGGCTGTCGCTCCTTCTCGTTCCAGGTGTCGCCCTCCGACCACGTGACCCCGCCGTCCTCGGAGATCCGCGCGACGCCGTCCCGTACATGGACGACGATCCGGTCACCGTCCACCTCGACGGAGCGGGCGGTGGGAGAGGGCGCGGCCGAGGTGGCGGTGACCGCCAGCACGGCCAGCGGCATCGTGACTATCACTCGCCAGCGCGAGGAGTGCGCCTGCAGGCTGTGGTGGCGGACCCACCAGGCCAGGGCGAGCGCGGGAAGGGCCAGGAGGTCCGTGGGATCGGCCAGGACGCGCGACGGGCCCGCCACGAGGGTCCAGACATGGGAGGCGAGCTGAGCGCCCGTCTCCGTGCTTTTCACGAGCGTGAAGAGCACTCCGGTCAGTACGGTGGCCGCCAGGTCGGCCCGCCGCCGGAAGAGCAGCGCCACCAGCGCGGGTGCCACGACGAGCCCCGCGACGTCACTGAGCTTGCCCGTGAGGAACCCGGGCCAGGCCTGTTTGAGCAGGTGGTCGTTGACCAAGAGCAGGAAAACCCCGGCAACGGTCACGGGGTGACATAACCAGGCGTACCTCATGTAGAGGTGGATGGCCGGGAAGCGGGGAAGGTTCGCGGCCGTGACCAACCTGGAACAAGCAAAAGACCGAGGCCCGCTGGAAGCGAACCCCGGCCTCTCTAGCTGCTACAGGTCAGATGGCTCGGACCTGAGAGGCCTGCGGCCCCTTCTGGCCCTGCGTGATCTCGAACTCGACCCGCTGGCCGTCTTCAAGGCTGCGGTAGCCGTTGCCGACGATCTCAGAGAAGTGCACGAACACGTCCGGCGCACCGCCGTCCGGGGCGATGAAGCCGAAGCCCTTCTCAGCGTTGAACCACTTGACGGTTCCCTGAGCCATAAAAGCTCTCCCTCAGGATGTGAATCTATGGGACCCACACCTCGTGGGTCCCGGTGTGTCGTACAGCAAGCACCCGGGGTGGCTCAGACAAAGTCATGCTGGTTTTCACTACGGGATCAGCTAATACAACGCCATCACATCTAACACCATTCTGGAGCGTTGGTGTTCCCGTACCTACAAAGATTTCTGTCAGACGGCATCACCGGGCAAACTGGAACCTGTTATGCAGAGCCTTCCCACACCCCGCCTAGTGGCCACCGACCTCGACGGGACCGCGTTGCGCACCGACGGAACCGTGTCTCCCCGCACGGCGGCGGCCTTCGGCAAAGTCGAGGAATCGGGAGCCATGCTCGTGTTCGTGACGGGGCGTCCGCCCCGGTGGATGGGTGAGGTCGCGGGTGCCGTACGTCACCGTGGGCTCGCAATCTGTGCGAACGGGGCACTGATCTACGATCTCCATACCGAACAGATAGTGGAATCTCACCTGATCACGGTGGACGTGCTCCAGGAAGTCGTGGATCAGCTAAGAGCGAACGTGTCCGATCTCGCATTTTCGGTCGAGTATGAAGTGGGTTTTGCGCATGAGTCCGATTTCCTGCTCGGCGGCCTGGACAAGGAGGCCCGAGCGGTACGTGTCGATTCCGTGACGATGCGTCCATGCGTGAAGCTGCTCGCCCTGCACCCCGTCATGGGTCCGGACGAGCTGCAGGCCGCCGTGCACGAGCTGGTCGGCCATCTGGTGACCGCGACCCACTCCAGCCGCAGGGGCCTGATCGAGATGAGCGCTCAGGGCGTGACGAAGGCGTCGGCCCTGGCGGCCTTCGCCGGGCAGCACGAGATCAAGCCCTCGGAGTCGATCGCGTTCGGTGACATGCCGAACGACCTGCCCATGCTGAGCTGGGCAGGCACGTCGTACGCGGTCGCGAACGCGCATCCCGACGTGCTGGCGGCGGTCGACCATGTGACCGCGGCCAACGACGAGGACGGCGTCGCCCAGGTGATCGAGCGGCTCTACCGGTAGCTGCCTGCGTCCAGCAGCTACCGGCAGCAGGCGCTTGCGCCGCTACAGACAGCCGCAGTCGGCGGCTGCCCCCTACAGGTACGGGCCCGAGCCGCCGGGCGGCCGGTGCTGGTCGTCGCCCTGCGGCACGCCGGGCAGCGCCCTGCGCATCTGCTCCAACTGGGCACGGGCGGCCATCTGCTGCGCGAACAGCGTGGTCTGGATGCCGTGGAACAACCCTTCGAGCCAGCCGACCAGCTGGGCATGCGCGATGCGCAGCTCCGCCTCGCTCGGTGGCGCGCCGTTCTCCTCCGTGAACGGCAGCGACAGGCGCTCCAACTCGTCGACCAACTCCGGTGCCAGGCCGTCCTCGAGCTCCTTGATGGAGGACTCGTGGATCTCCTTCAACCGCTTGCGGCTGGCCTCGTCGAGGGGAGCCGCCCGGACCTCGTCGAGGAGCTGCCTGATCATGCTGCCGATGCGCATCACCTTGGCGGGCTGCTCGACCAGGTTCGTGACCGATCGATCATCTTCACCGCTATCGCCCTGACCTTGGAAGTCAGGGCCCACCACCACGATGTGGGGGGTGTTGTTGTCCTCAGCATTCATAACACTCACCGTACTAGCAGGATCTTGCCGACGTGCTCTCCCGAATCCAACATTCGGTGCGCTTCAGCGGCATCCGGCATCGGCACTTCCGCGTGCACCACAGGGCGCACCGCTCCCGCGCTGACCAGGGGCCAGACGTTCTCCACGACACTACGGACGATCGCGCCCTTCTCGTCCACGGAACGCGAGCGGAGCGTCGTGCCGTGGACGGCGGCGCGCTTGGCGAGCAGCGCTCCCAGGTCGAGCTCGGCCTTGCGGCCGCCCTGCAGCCCGATGATCACCAACCGGCCGCCGGTGCGCAGCGCCCGGATGTTTCCCGCCAGGTATTTCGCCCCCATGATGTCGAGGATCACGTCGGCCTGCACCTTGTCGGCGAAGTCCTCCTCGCGGTAGTTGACGACCTCGTCCGCGCCGAGCTCCCTGACCCGCTCTCCCTTGGCCGCGCTGCCGACGGTCGCGACGACGTACGAGCCGAGCGCCTTGGCCAGCTGCACCGCGAACGTGCCGATCCCGCTCGCGCCGCCGTGCACGAGGAGCGTCTCGCCCCTGCGCAGCCGCCCGACCATGAAGACGTTGGACCACACCGTGCACGCCACCTCCGGCAGCCCGGCGGCCTCCACCAGCGGCACCCCGTCAGGCACCGGCATGACCTGCTGCCAGGGCACGGCTACGCGCTCAGCGTAACCGCCGCCTCCGAGCAGGGCGCACACCTCGTCACCCGGCTTGAAGTGCTCGACGTCCGAGCCGACCTCGGCCACCACGCCGGAGACCTCCAGCCCGGGGTAGGGCGGCGCGCCGGGCGGCGGATCGTAGAATCCCTGTCTCTGCATGACATCGGCCCGGTTGACCGCCGAGGCGGCCACGTCGATGAGCACGTCTCCGCGCTCGACACGCGGCTCCGGCACCTCGCGCCACTCCAGCACTTCGGGTCCGCCCGGCTCGGCGATCTCAATGGCTCGCATGCGAACTACGGTAGCCGGGCAAAGAAGTTGTGGGTTGCCGAGCTCCGCGGTGGCCTATGGCGTTAACCTGCAAGATGTTTGCTGCCCCTTTAGACCCACCCGAGGGGGAACACGGTGGCAAGACACGATCGAGAGGAATCGCTAGAGGAACAGCTGGCCTGGCTCGACGCGATCAAGGAGACGGAGGAGTCTCCCGTTCCTGTCAGCGCCTCGACGGCTGTTCCTGACGAGCCGATCGCCTCGCCGTACCCCCAGGACCCGTGGCGGCTGGTCCCGGCACAGCAGGACACGCCGACGCCACCGCTGTTCCGGGCGGCCGTCGACTCCGTGTACGGCGCCGAGGCGGCCGAGGATCTCCCCGACGGAGAGACCGAGGCGGCCGAGTGGCTCGGCACGGCCCGCGCGGCGACGAAGGAGCCGGCGGCGCCGAGCGTGGAGGACGATCCGTTCCACGCTCCGCTGAAGCCGTTGCCGCGCCCTGACGACACCGACACGTACACGCTGTCGTTCACCCCGCCCGAGGCCCCCGAGCAGGCCGCCGGCGAGGCGGAGGACACGTCCTGGTCGACGGTGCCCGAGTGGGCGCGCGCCCCCGAGCCGGCCCCCGAGGAGCCGGAGGCGTCCGCCGCCGAAGCCGAGGAGGAATCCGCCGAGGAGGACGACGACGAGGAAGAGGCCGCCTGGGCCGACACCTCGCCGAAGAACGAGCGCCCGCAGTGGACGGAGCCGTCCGACACCCTCCCGACGATCCAGCCTCCTCAGTGGCGTGACAGCTCCGCGGAGGACGAGCGTCCCCAGCACACCGAGCCCGAGGAACGGCACTCGTGGGCGGAGCCGACCAAGCCGTCGTGGGCGGAGCCCCTCCCACGGGAGGAACGGGAGGAGCCGGTCCACGAGCCCGAACGTCCTCAGCAGCACGAGTGGCGCCCTGCGGAGCGCGAGATCCCGCCGCCTCCCCAGCGGCACCGCCGCCCGGCCCCGATCCCGGTGTTCACCGCCCCTCCGCGGCCCCCGGTCACCGGACGCCCCACGGCGGACAGCCTGGACCCGGAGTCCCTGCTACGCGGACGGCGTAACGCCCCCTCCAAGGGCTGGCGCCGCCTCGTCTACAAGGCGTCGGGAGGCTGGATCAAGCCCGGCGAGCCCCCGGAGGCGCGTCGCCGCCGCGAACTGCTGACCAGGGCCCGCACGCCGGTCACCGCCGGTCATCACCGGGTGGCCGTGCTGAGCCTGAAGGGCGGCGTGGGCAAGACCACGACCACGGTCGGACTCGGCGCCACCCTGGCCTCGATTCGCGGCGACCGCGTCATCGCCGTGGACGCCAACCCCGACAGGGGCACCCTGTCCGACAAGCTCGTCCTGGAGACCTCGGCGACCGTGCGCGACCTGCTCAACGAGCGCGACCAGGTCAAGCGCTACGTCGACATCAGGGCGTTCACCTCACAGGCGCCCTCGCGCCTCGAGGTGCTCGCCTCCGACCGCGACCCGTCGGTCTCCGAGGCGTTCAGCGGCGCCGACTACCAGGCCGTCTCCCAGGTGCTGGAGAACTTCTACTCGATCTGCCTCACCGACTGCGGCACCGGCCTGCTCCACTCGGCGATGGGCGGCGTGCTCGGGCTGGCCGACCAGATCGTGCTGGTCAGCTCCCCGTCCGTGGACGGCGCCAGGGCTGCCTCGGCGACGCTCGACTGGCTGGAGGCGCACCACTACGCCGACCTGGTGAAGAACGCGACCGTGGTGCTGTGCAGCGTCCGGCCGCGCTCGAAGTCGGCGGTCGACGTCAAAAAGCTGGAGGCCCACTTCGCCGCCAGGTGCCGCGCGGTGATCAGGGTGCCGTACGACCCGCATCTGGAGGAGGGCGCGGAGATCGACCTCGACCGGCTAGAGGAGCCGACCAGGGACGCCTTCCTGCAGCTCGCCGCCTACGTGGGCGATGGCTTCGCACCCAAGTGAGCGGAGGGTGTGGGATTCGAACCCACGAGGCCATCGCTGACCTGGCCGCTTTCAAGGCGGCTGCACTCGTCCACTATGCGAACCCTCCTGTGCGGAAACCACGATAGCGGCTGCGGTGACAGCGGTGTACGTTCAGGAGGTGGCGGATCTCAACGTTGAGGTGGAGCGCGGCGACGCGGCGACGCTCGTCCGCCTCGACGGTGACCTCGACAAGCTCACCGCGCCGCAGCTCAAGGACTGCCTGGTCAAGCTGCTCGCCGAGGGGCGGGTGCGGGTCGTCATCGACGCCGGGCAGCTGGAGTTCTGCGATTCGAGCGGCCTGTGGGCGCTGGTGGAGCATCAGCGCCGGGTCGCCGCGCGCGCCGGCTCGTTATGCCTGGTCGGCGTGCACGGGGTGCTGCAGCGGGTGCTCGACGTGACGGGCCTCAAAGCCGCCTTCGACGACGTGCTGCGCGCGGAGCGGTGAAGGACCCGCGGGGGTCACCCGCCGAGCTGTGACAGCAGCCACTTCGGGCCGACGGTCTCGGCGCCCAGCTCGTGCACGCGCTCCCGCAGCCCGCGATCGGCGGTGACGACGAGCACGCGTTCCCACGGTTTGGCCTGCCGCACCACGTCCACGATCGCGTCGTCCCCGCTCCCCGTGGCCCCGACCACCTGGATCCCCGGCACGGCCGGCGCGCTCCTGGCCGCGCCCTCCACGACGGCGACCACGCGCGGGTACCACTGCGCCAGTACGGGATGCGTCAGGCGCAGCCTCGACACGTCTTCGAGCAGTCGCGTCGCCGCCCCGAGCCGGTCCCGCCACCAGCCGCGCTCGGCCCGCGCGCCCACGATGTTGGCCACGTCGAGCACGATGGTCTCCGGCCTGATCTCCCCTTGGATCTCGTCCCAGGTGGCGGCGAAGCCGGGATGCAGCCGCCTGTCGGAGATCTCCGGCAGCGGCAGCCAGCGCAGCTCGCTGCTCTCGCTGTTGGCGGGCACCGCGGCCAGCAGCTCGGCCGACTCGGCGATCACCGTCTCGAACGCCCACCCGCCGTGATCGTCGAGGTAGACGCCCTGCACGCGCAGCCCGTCGCCGGCGAGCGCCGCCTCTTCACGGGCTTCGCGCAGCGCGGTGGTGACGGCGTCCTCGTGGCTGTCGCGCGCCCCTCCAGGAAGCCCCCACGTGCCGCCGTGGTGACTCCACCAGGAGCGCTTCTGCATGAGCACGTACGGCACGCCGCGGTCGTCATGGTGTACGACAAGGAGCCCGGAGGCGCCGTGCAGGCCCCAGTGCCGGTGGCCCTGGGAGCACTCGGTCCAGCCGTCGCCGTCCTTAGCCGCCATGGAGTGATTCTCTCAGCCTCCACCCTTGCTGAAATGCTGCAGATCCTTGGCGCCCGACCAATACCCGCCCCACTCCCAGCCGACCTGAGAGAAGGCCTTTACCACCTTGTCACCAGGATTTATTACGCCCTTCCCTTTCATGGGGCGCTTTGTGAACTTCTTGGACGCTTTGTGCGCCGTTTCGCCACTTGCAGTGATGTATGGGTTAATGAGCGGATTGACGTCTATCGCTTCCCCGTACGCGTGCTTGGACCAGTGACTTGACCCCGTCGCCTGGCGGCAGTTGAACGCCGATGTGTTGTTGGCCTCGATGGAGGCGAAGTCGTCGGCCTTGTACGCGTCCACCAGCTTCATCTGCTGGATCGGCCAGCGCCAGCCGTACAGCTTCCTGAAGACCGTCACGATGTCGTCGGTGACCGTCTTCCGCACCACCAGCTCGCCGGTGTGCGGCTTGTTGTCGAAGCCCCAGTACGTCATCGTGATCAGCCGCAGGTCGCGGTAGCTGACCGGGCAGCCGGGACGCCACGAGTACGGCAGGCGGTCGCGGGAGACCTGCGAGACCTTGGCCTTGAACGCCGGCGGAGCCGTCGAGCTGGGCGTGGGTGTGGGCGTGGCCGACTCGGCAGGCTGTTGCGCGGGCGCGGGCACCGTCGATGAGGAGCCGGTGGTGGCAGGCGCCCGCGTCCCGCACGAAACGGAGGCGAGCACCACGAACGCCATGGCGGCGGCACGTTTCATCTCGCCACAATATGCGACGTTCAAGCAGCTCAAGGTACTATCAGCACGGTATGGCGAGCCCTTTTCGCCAGCCCGACCGCCACCGAGCCGTTCCACCTGGAGCGCGAGCGCCCCACCACGATGGCGTCGGCCATGTACGCGCTGGCCAGCGTCTCCAGCTCGCGCGCCGCGTCACCGCGCAGGCTGACGAACTGCCACGGCACGCCCGAGCCCTTCAGCTCGTCCCGCAGGTCCTCGCTCAGGTCGCCCGCCGAGTCGGGGATGATCGGCGACCCGGCGAAGAACCACAGGGCGGCGCTGTTGAGCGATTCCACGAAGGCGACGAGCAGGGCGGCGTGGTCTCTCCGGGCGAGCCCGGCCGCGTACGCGAGCGCGTTGCGGCTCGGGCCCGATCCGTCGAAGCCCACCACGAGCAGGCCGGCGCCGTCCTTGCCGATCTCGAACTCTCCCGCGGGGAGCCTGCCGGTCAGAGGCTCCCGTCCGGGGTCTGTGTCACCGCCGAACACGGCATGTCCCGCGTCAGACGTCTGAATGCTTACCGCGGCGGGCCAGCTCGCGCAGGGCGTCGGCCGCGTAGATCACCAGGGACACGAACGAGATCCCGGCGAGCGCGCCGCCGAGCCACAGGTCGTTGATCGTCGCGTCCACGTAGGGGGCGCCCCTGCCCTGATAGCCCACCGCGAACGGCGCGGCGACCAGCCACAGGCCGCCCAGGAACAGCAGGACGAGGGCGGAGACGCCCAGCTTTGCCTTCATCGGTTCTCCTCCACTCCGACCAGGGGAGCCTTGCCGTTGCGGCGGTGCTCACCCGAGTTGTTGAGGTCCTCGCGCAGCGCCTCGACGAGCGGCGCCAGCAGGGTCGCCAGCTCGGCGGACGACGCCTGGGGCGCCGCCGGCACGGGCTCGGGCTCCGGCTCGGGCCGGCGCTGACGTACGACCACCAGGCCCCGTGCCACGAGCTCCTCGTAGATCGCCGCCACGAAGCAGATCGCGCCGATCAGCCCCACGACGGCCACGCCCAGGCCGCTGAAGAACTCCGACTGGGTGGCGTTCGTCCAGTCGGCGTCCTCCGGCTGGGTGCCGAGCGCGAAGGGGGCGATCATCAGCCACAGCCCGGCCAGCACGGCCAGGGCAGCCGCGACGGTGCCCACGAACTTGCGAATCATTGTGAGATTCCTCCTGTTACGAGGTCTTTCTGTGGGGGCGTGGCCTGGGCGATCAGGGCGCGCGAGGTGGGTCGCAGCACGCTGTTCGCGACCGACCTGGCCCGCTCGCGTTCGGTTCGGCCGTCCGGCGGCGCCATCTTGGCGACCGCGCTGAGCAGCGCGGAGCGTTCGCCGTTGGTGCGCTCGACGCGCTGGGCGATCAGCTCGAGCAGCAGCCCGGCGAGGACGAGGTCGTCCTTGCTGAGCGGCTTCGGCGCCGCGGGCGGCGTCGAGCTGCCGCGCAGCGGCAGCTCCTTGAGGAAGATCGTGGCCACGAACCCGATCAGCGCGATGGGCACGCCCACCAGGAACACCGTTTCCAGGCCACGCGTGAACGCCTCCAGCACGATGTTCTTGATCGGCTCGGGCAGGTGCTGGATGGCTCCCGGGCTGCCGAGCTTGACGTTCCCGCCGCCGGGCAGCGCGATGTGCGCGGCCCTGAGCATGTCGGCCATCTCGTCCTTGAGGCGGTTCGTCAGGATCGCGCCGAACGCCGCCACACCGACGGCGCCACCCAGCGAGCGGAAGAACGACACGCCGGACGTGGTCGAGGCCATGTCACGTAGCTCCGAGCCGTTCTGGGCGGCCAGGATGAGCATCTGCATGGACAGGCCGAGCCCGATGCCCAGCACCGCCACGTCGAAGCCGATGAGCCACTCGCTCGAGTCGACGTGGAGCTTGGAGAGCATGAACAGCCCGACGGCGACGATCAGCAGGCCTGCGACCGGGAAGATCTTCCACTTGCCCGTCTGCGTGACGATCTTCCCGGAGATCACGCCGGCCAGGAACAGCGCCACCACCATGGGCAGCGTCATCAGGCCGGACTTGGTCGGGCTGAGACCCTTGACGATCTGCAGGTACTGCGGCAGGTAGATCATCGCGCCGAACATCGCCATGCCGACGAACAGCGAGGCGAGGCTGGTGAGCACGAACGTGCGGTTGCGGAACAGGCGCGGCGGCAGGATCGGGTTACGCGCGGTCCGCTCCGACACCACCGCCAGGGCCAGCATGAGCAGGCAGAGCGCCGCCAGGAAGTACGTCCAGAACGAGTTCCACTCGAACTCCACGCCGCCCAGCGTCAGCAGCAGCATGAGCGAGCTCGCGCTGGCCGTGATCGTGGTCGCGCCCCAGATGTCGATGGAGGTGCTCCGCTTGACCTTCGGCAGCTTCAGCACCTTCTGGATCACGATGAAGGCCACCACCGCGAAGGGCACCACGACGTAGAAGCACGAGCGCCAGCCCAGCCAGTCGGTGTCCACCAGGAACCCGCCGAGCAGCGGACCCGCGACCGTGGAGATCCCGAAGACCGCACCCATGTAGCCCGAGTAACGTCCGCGCTCGCGGGGCGAGACGATGTCCCCCAGGATCACCTGCGCGAGTGCCGACAAACCACCCACGCCAAGGCCCTGTACGGCCCGCGCCGCGATGAGCTGCCCGATGTCCTGGGAGAGACCGGCCACCAGCGAGGCCGCCACGAACAGCCCCAGGGCCGTCTGGAAGAGGAGCTTGCGCCCGAACAGGTCGGACAGCTTGCCCCACAACGGCGTGGAGACCGTCATCGTCAGCATGGTCGCCGAGGCGACCCATGAGTACTGGTCCTGACCGCCCAGTTCCCCCACGATCGTCGGCAGCGCCGTGCCCACCACCGAAGTCGAGATCATCGACGTGAGCATCGCGAGCATGAGCCCGGACATGACCTCGAGGATCTCGCGGTGGGTGTACTGCCGCCTCGCGGGGGGTGCGGCCTCAGCCTGCGCAACCACTACACCACATCCCCTTACTACAGCTTTACTCCACGTGAGTATACGCGCGTTTACTAGCCGCGCGGCAAGTGGGGGTCCGTTGAGTAGAGTGCGAGCATGGACGCCCAGGTGACGGACGCCCGGCCACGCGGCCGCGAGGCCACTCGCGAGAGGATCTTGCGTGCGGCCCGCACGCTGTTCGGGGAGCATGGATACGAGCGGGTGACCGTTCGGATGATCGCGGCGGCCGCGGACGCCAACATCGCCCTGGTCGGGCGCTACTTCGGTTCCAAGGCCGGCCTCTTCGGCGCGGTTCTGGACGGTGAGCCGGCCTTCAGCGACCTGTTCGCCGGCGCCCCCGAGAGCCTGCCGCGGCGGCTGGCCGAATACGCGGCCGAGCGCATGGAGCACCCGCCGGAGAGCCCGATCCTGCGCACGCTGGAGCGCTCGGCGGGCCACCCCGAGGTTCAGGCGGTGGCCCGGGAGCGCCTGCTCACTGCCGTGCTCAACCCGTTGGAGGAGCGTCTGGGAGGCCCGGACGCGCACGCCAGGGCCCGCATGGCCACGGCGGTCCTCCTCGGAGTCGGCGCCATGCGCCGCCGCATCGGCCCCGAGACGCCCACCCCGGCCGACGTCGACCGCCTGACCGCGGTCTTCGAGGCCTGCTTGAAAGTTTCACCTTCCTAGGTAGCCCTGGCCTGGGGGATGCCGCGCGCAGCGGTCGGATGTCTTTCGGCGGGCCGGCACGGCTACCTACCATCCAAATACCGGGTGGGAGCGCTCCCACAGCTTTCCGCATGACGGATGGAGTGAATTTCATGTCTCGCAGAAGGCCCGTGTTGGCGGTGCTCCTCGCGGCGGCCGCCATGGCCGTGGCGGGGTCGGTCGTCCTCTCCTCGACCACCACCGCCGCGGCCGCCGACTCCGCTTTCTATGTTGATCCGCAGACCAACGCGGCCAAGTGGGTCGCCGCGAACCCCAACGACAGCCGTACCGCGGTGATCAGGGACCGGATCGCCGCCGTGCCCCAGGGCCGGTGGTTCGCCTCGTACAACCCCTCCACCGTGCGCAGCCAGGTCGACGCGTACGTCGGCGCGGCCGCCGCGGCAGGCAAGATCCCCATTATGGCCGTGTACGAGATGCCGAACCGCGACTGCGGCGGCGCGAGCGCGGGCGGCGCGCCGGACCACGCGTCGTACCGGGCCTGGATCGACCAGATCGCGGCCGGTCTCGGCGGCCGGCCCGCCACGATCGTGCTGGAGCCGGACGCGCTGGCCATCATGACGAACTGCATGAGCTCCGCGCAGCAGGCCGAGGTCAAGGCGTCCATGGCCTACGCCGGCAAGAAGCTCAAGGGGACGTCGTCGCAGGTCAAGGTGTACTTCGACATCGGCCACGACGCGTGGCTGTCCCCCTCGGAGGCCGCCTCCAGGCTGGTCGGGGCCGACGTGGCCAACAGCGCCGACGGCATCGCGCTCAACACCTCCAATTACCGCTCCACTCCCGGACTGGTGTCGTACGCGAAGAGCGTCATCGCGGCGACCGGCGTGTCCAGGCTGAAGGCGGTCATCGACACCAGCCGCAACGGCAACGGGCCGCAGGGCAGCGAGTGGTGCGACCCGGCGGGCCGCGCGACGGGCAGCTGGAGCACCACCAACACGGGTGACGCGGCGATCGACGCCTTCCTCTGGGTCAAGCCTCCGGGCGAGTCCGACGGGTGCATCGCGGCGGCCGGGCAGTTCGTGCCGCAGCGGGCGTACGACCTGGCCATGGCCGCCCCGCAGCCCACCGTGACTCCCACCGTGACCCCGACGGTCACCCCCACAGTGACCCCCACAACGGGTCCCGGAGGCTGCACGGCCACCTACAAGGTGACGGGCCAGTGGCAGGGAGGCTTCCAGGGTGAGGTCACCGTGAAGGCCGGCTCGTCCGCCATCTCCGGCTGGAAGGTCGGCTGGACGTTCCCCAACGGCCAGACGATCACTCAGCTCTGGAACGGCACCCTGGCGGGCGGCAACCCCGTCACCGTCACGAACGCCGGCCACAACGGCAGTCTCGCTGCCGGCGCCACCACCACGTTCGGCTTCCTGGGCAACTGGACCGGCCAGAACGGCACACCCGCTCCGGTGACCTGCACGGCCTCCTGAGCACCCGGTGGGCCCCGGTCAAGGGGCCCACCGGCGAAATAACGGCGCCTTCTCGGCTGTTGCACAGTGCCAGGTCGACACCCTCGGGGAAAGGCGCGTACTCATGGCACTGCCGCTGTCCATCCTTGATCTGGCGGTCATCGGTGAGGAGGAGACGGCGGCCGATAGCCTTGCCGCCAGCGTGGCCCTCGCCCAGCGCGCCGAGGAGCTGGGCTACCGGCGGGTCTGGTACGCCGAGCACCACAACATGCCGAGCATCGCCTCCTCGGCGACCAGCGTGCTCATCGCCCACGTCGCCGCCCACACCCGGACGATCCGCCTCGGGGCGGGCGGCGTCATGCTCCCGAACCACTCCCCGCTCACCATCGCCGAGCAGTTCGGCACCCTCGAAACCCTGCATCCCGGACGCATCGACCTCGGCCTCGGCCGGGCGCCGGGCAGCGACCAGCAGACCATGCGCGCCCTGCGGCGCACCCCGTCGTCCGCCGACTCGTTCCCGGAGGACGTTCTGGAGCTGCAGGGTTACCTCAGGGGCGAGTCCCGCATCCCGGGTGTGGACGCCACGCCGGGCAAGGGCACGGACGTGCCGCTGTACATCCTCGGCTCCTCGCTGTTCGGGGCCCAGCTCGCCGCCGCACTGGGGCTCCCGTACGCGTTCGCCTCCCACTTCGCGCCCACCGCGCTGGAGGAGGCCGTGGCGCTCTACCGGCGCGACTTCAAGCCGTCGGTGCAGCTCGACCGGCCGTACGTCATCGCCGCGCTCAACGTGATCGCGGCGGAGACGTCGGAGGAGGCGCAGGAGCAGTTCCTGGCCTCGAAGCGGCTGAGGGTGAGCAGGTTCCTGGGGCGGGGGCGCACGTTCACGCCGGAGGAGGCCGACATGATCCTCGATTCCCCGGCGGGGCGGCAGATCGTGCAGATGGCCAAATACTCGGCGGTCGGCGATCCGGCCGAGGTCAAGGACTATGTCGGCCGGTTCGCCGAGCACGCCGGGGCCGACGAGCTGATCGTGGCCTTCTCCGCGCCTGACAGGAAGGCGGGGCTGCGCTCGGCCGAGCTGCTGGCGGAGGCGCACGGGCTCTGATCAGTCCGCCACGAGGCGGCTCCGGTGGCCCTCGTGCTCGCGCTGCCGCCGCACGACGTACGCGCCCGGCGCGCAGCCCGTACCTCCATGCTCGGGATGCAGCAGGTAGACGGCGGCCGACGCCTCGAACATGCCGATCGCCAGCCCGTCCGAGTCCGACACCTGAGTCGTCCAGATGCAGGTGCCCGGGTCGGCGACGAGCGTGTGAGGGTTGCCGCCGGCCGCGCCGCGCAGGAGCTCGACGCCCTCCGGGGGGACGGGCTGCCAGCGGGCGTCGCGCCAGGTCCGTACGGATGCGGTGACGACGGAGCGGGGGATCACGATGAGGTCGCCCTGGGCCTGGAGGCCGTCGACGACGGGGATGCGCGCCGACTGCTCGAGATGGTCGAGCACGGCGAGTCCGGTCTGCTGGGTCAGGGTGGCGAGAGTCACAGTCATGGTGTTCACCTCAGGTTCGGCGGAGAAGTCGGGAGTACTGCGCGGCGGACAGCCCGTAGGTCCAGCCGGCGGCGTCGATCGGGTCGTGGAGGAAGGCCGGCACGGTCAGCCCGTACCGCCGGCGGCGTCCGTCGCGCTCGACGGACCCGTTGACCGCGAGGAGCACTCTGGTGCCCCTGCGCATGTCGTAGAGGCGCAGCTCGGAGCCGGGATTGCCGGGGTCGGGCGCGGAGGCGACGAGCCGGAGCCCGGCCTGCTCGATGTAGGCGGCCCAGCCGAGGCGCTCGATGGCGCACCGCCTGACCTCCACGTTGGCCTCGTCCGCGATGCGCCGGACGTCCGGATCCGTGATCACCCAGGGCGGCACCTGCGTGCCGTGCCAGGAGTGCAGGTCCCAGCCGTCCGCGTAGCGCACCGCCGGGCCGTCGGCGCAGTGCAGCCGCACCTCGCCGGCCTCGCCCCACATCTCGGTGTGCACGGTGACCGGCCGCTCGGAGACGACGCAGACGCTTTCCCTGGGCCACCACCAGCCACACGATGCGGCGGCGGTCGCCCAGAGCCCGAGCCGCTCCAGTTGCGGGCCGGTGAAAGCGACACCGGCCACCCGCCGCAGGGCGTCGTAGCGGGCGATCCAGGCAATGTGCTGGTGCCAGTACAAGCTCTCATGGAGCGGCCCGGTGTGTGCCGCCCGCAGCGGTGGGACGAGGGTGGCGGAGATCGAGCGGTTCAGCGGAAACTGAACCTGCTGCTGGATGAGCCGGTCGATGGGCTGTCGCGCCGGTCGGATCCGCGCGTCGAGCTCCCTGAACAGCTCCCGCACCAGCGCCTCGAACCGGCCGCGCGCCGGCCATGCGGCCATGCGCTCGACTGATTCGCGGGTCTGTGCCCCTGGCGGGACGGTCGACAGGGCGGCGGCGGGTGACGCGACCCAGTGGAAGCGGGGTGGAGGGAGCCCGATCAGGCGGTACAGGCCCGAGATGGCGGCCTCTGCGGCCGGACGGTCGGCGGGCAGCGTCGAAAGCGCCTGGCCCAGCCATTGCTCGCGGATGATGGCAGCTTCCCGCTGCACCGGATCGCTCACCGGATCAGGGTGGCGTCGTCCTTTCTCACGATCATGTGAAAGATGGTGACAGAACGGCGCCGCGGATGTCCAGTCGGCGCAAGGCACTTCACGGCTCTTGAACCATCGCGCCACAATGAACCCATGTCCGGCTTCGAACGGCTCACCATCGAGGAAGCGCGTACGCTCACCCGTTCCGAGCTGCTGCCGAGGATCGAGCAGGAGCAGAAATACTGGTACGAGCGCATCCGCCGCAGCCGGATGCAGCCGGGGGACGACGAGGCGTTCAAGACCTTCAACAAGATCCTTCATGCCGCCGCCGACCTCGACCGCACCCGCGCCGACACGGAGGCCCTGCTCCAGAGCAGGCCCCTCGACAAGGACTACTGGCGCACCCCGCTGGGGGAGCTGGGCGTGCTCTGAGCGGGGGAATACTTCCCGCCACGGTCATTTCCTGGAACGCTACGAGGCGCGCCCTTGGCACGATCGGTGTCGGGCGGTGGATGGGGGCTCTTATGGATGCACGGATTGAGCTCGCCGGCGGGGACGAGGTCGCGGAGTCGGCCTCGTTATGGAAATGGCTGTGACGCCTGGGACGAATTGGCCGCAGCACTCACGGAGACCTATGCGGAAAGCGGCACGAGTGCGCTGAGCCGCGTGGTCGGGCGTAGCATCGGCGCGGACATTCGTCCTGATCAGGAGCGCACACCTGCGCAAGAGGGGCCTGCGGAGGTGGGAAGAACTCACCCGGCAGACCGTCATTTCACCGTCAGTCCGCGGCGCCGGTCACGGTTCTGGCTCGGCACCCTCATGTGGATCACCGGCATTGTCTGGGCCGCCATTTACTACCTTGCGCCAGGCGAAGGCCCGTTAGGGGCGTTCGGGAACCTGAACCTTCTGGTGGGTTTCGTACTCGTGGTCCTCGGCTTGAGCCTGGCGGTACGACGCCCATCAGAGTGAGCTCACGTGAGCTCGGCCGGGAGGCCGTGCGGATCGACCTTCGCGACGATCAGGGCCGGGGCGTTTGACGCCTTCGCCGTACCCAGCGCCTGATCGAAGGCCGCCGGGGTGTTGACCGACTGGGCGGACTGCACGCCGAGCCCGTTCGCGAATTTGACGAAGTCCCACCGATTGAGCACCACGTACGGCTTCGGCTGCGCGCTCGGATCGCCGAAATACGCGTCGTCGATGAGGAACTGCTCGAAGGCGTAGATGCCGTTGTCGACGACCACGACGACCGGGTTGCGGGCGTATCGCGCGAGAGTGGAGAGCGCCTGCGCGGTCATGTGGAAACCGCCGTCGCCGCAGATGACCAGGGGTCGCCTGCTCGACCCGAACGACGCGCCGACCGCGGCGGCCACGGAATGCCCGATCGAGGCCCACACGGCGCCGCACAGGAACGAGTCGCGCCCTTTCACCGGCAGGTTCGCGGCCGAGGCGACGCCCAGGAAAGTGTCGGGGACCACGAGCCAGGAATCGTCCAGCGCGGCGCCTATGCGCTCGAAAACCTGGCGGTAGGTCAACGGGCCCGCGGCCGGCGCTGGAGCGGGCGGATCCACCGCGGCGGGCACCGGTTTCGGTGGCGCTTTCGCCGCCTCGGTGACGAGCGCCGACACAAGAGCGCCGATCTCCGCGCTCTGCTTGGGGCCGCCCTTGATCTTCACCTTGCCGTCATAGGCCGAGACGATGCGGTTGCCGCCGGTCGTCACCAGCGTGGCGTAGTTGCTGGGAAACACGCAGCCGAGCATCACGAGCAGATCGGCGTGCTCGACGGCGTTCGTGGCGGCAGGGGTGGAATGCGGCGGGGCATAGACCCCGACCCAGCCGTTGCCCTGCTCGGGCAGCGCCGACTTGGCGAGCAGCGCGGTCGACCAGCGGACGCCCAGCTTGGCGAGCAATTCGGCCACCTTGCCGGCGAGCCCGTAACGCTGGATCTCGGTGCCGACGAGAATGACCGGCGACGTCGCGGCGCGGATCAGCCCGACGATCGTGGCCGCGAGTTGCTGCTCCGTGCCCGCCGCCGGAATGGCGAGCGGCAGCGGCCCGGCCGGCATCGGGCAGGCCAGATTCCAGATGTCCCTGTTGATCTCGACATAGACCGGCCGCTTCTTCCTGATCGCGGTCGCGATCGCGCTGTCCACCACGGCCGGCACTTCCGACGCCTTTCCGGCACGCGCCGCGCTCGCGGTGACGAGCTTGTACGCGGCCAGGTCCGTGTCGGGCTGCCCGGTCGAATGCGAGAACAGGACGTCGAAGTCCTTCAAGTTGTTGAGGTTGCCGGTGTTCGGGCCGCCATTGAGGACGACGACCGGGCTGCGCTCGACAAAGGCGCCGGCAATCGCGTTGATCATGCTCAACATGCCGACCCCGTTGGCGACCGCCACGGCGCCCAGGCCTTTCATCCGCGCGTACCCGTCGGCCGCGTAACCGGCCTCCAGATCGCTCGCGGTGACGACCGGTCTGATGCCATGGGGACCGACCGCGTCGAACAGCGGCGCGCAGAAGGCGGCCGGCACGCCGAAAAGCGTGTTGACCTGCTGCTGGCTCAGCCGCGTCAGGATGTAGTCGGCGACGGTGAAGGCCATGTCCACAGACCCCGGATCAGACGCGGACCGGCATCGCCGGATCGACCATTGCCGCGTTGCGCGGGTGGTGAATGTGGATGACCGGCATCGGCCTGGGCGCCGCCTTGCCGAAGAGCGCGGCCATGTGCTTGACCAGGCCCTTGCACACTGCCTTGTCGAACAGTTCGTTGTTCACACCCTCTTCGAAGGTGCCGCCGATGACGACATGATCGGCGCGGGGGAACATGTAGCCGTCCTGGCCGTACAGATATTGCAGGTCGGGCTGGGCCGGCAGCATCGCGAGCTGCCCCTTGATGGGGACCATCTTCGAGTCGTTCCACAGCGCCTTGGCGCCGAGCCCCGTGCAGTTGACGATGAGCTTCTGCGTCAGCGACGTGAACACGTGGTGCTTGCTCGTGAAGTTGCGATGCACGAACATGACGCCGCGTGCCTTCAGGTCGCTTTCCAGCCGCGGGAGGAAGATCGGCGGCTCCACCAGCAACGTCTGATACTTGAACCCGGACCTGGGTGGCCCTTCGAACGGCAGGTGCGCCAGCGGGACGCGAGCCGGCAGCAGCCCCGGCACGAGCTGCTCCACGACGTCGAGATTGGGTGACGGCTTGGGCGTGAAATTGGGGCGCTCGGATACGCCGAACCCATGGCCGATGCTGTTCTTGAAGGTCGTGTAGGACGTCTTGAGTATGTCCTTGAGCTCGTTCTCCTTGCCCTCGTACGTGACGACGGACACGGCCCAGTGGCCGCCCGCCTTGAACGACGTCGTCTGGACCGGGTCGCGGTCCGAATAGATCGTGACCCTGAGGCCGAGGTCGAGCAGCAAGGTGGCGGCGGTCATCCCCATGACCCCGGCGCCGAGCACCGCGACCTCCGTGTCATGCGACACGGCGATGCGCTTCTGGACCATCTCCTTGACCTTGGCGGCACAGCCCCAGCTCAACGTGATGCCGCAGCCGCCGTGGCCGTAATTGTGCACGACGAACCTGCCGGAATCGGTCTCGGCGTCGAGCCGGAAGGAACCGGTACGGTACGGCCTGACCCCGGCGAGACATGCCCCGGGCGCATTCGGGTCGAAGGTGAAGTCAGGCGTCGGCAGATTGGCGGATGCCATTTTCCATCCCTCAGATCAGGTCGCGGCTCGGGAGAAGCGTGCACCCGCATGCTTACCCATGGTCATGGATGATGAACACGATGTAGTCGCCGTACGGCGGGCGCCTTTGTGGCAGGCGCCCACCGCATGGGCTGACGGGATCAGACCCCGAAGGCGGCCGGATAGCGGATCGTGCCGGACGGCACGGGCCGGGCAGGGTCGAAGACGAGCGCCATCATGTACTTGTCCTCGACGTCGAAGGGCGGCCGGATGGCGTGGCGCGAGGCCGGCGTGAAGCCGAAACGCGGATAGTACTCGGCGTGGCCGAGCACGAGGACCAGGTTCTCACCCTGCCGCCGGGCGGCGTCCAGGGAGGCGCGGATGGCCGCCGAACCGGCGCCACGACGCTGGTGCTCGGGCCGTACGGCGCAGGGGCCCAGGGTGAGGGCGGGGAGGCCGTCGACGTGGCAGCGCGTGAGCAGCGCGAACCCGGCGACGGCGCCGTCGGGCTCGTGCGCGATCCACGACAGACCGGGCAGCCAGGCCGCCGGGTCGGCGCGCAGCGCCTCCACCAGGTCGGCCTCGTGCGAGGTGGGGAAGGCGGCGAGGTTGACCTCCCGGATCTGGTCACGGTCGGCGTCGGTCTCGGTACGGGTGATCCAAGGGGTGGTCATGACGGTGCGGGAGTCCTTTTCTACGGTCGTGTCCGGGTCGCGGTGCGCGTTCACAGCTGCTGGTCCCGGAACCTGTAGGTGGCGCGGAGATGGCTGGTGATGGATTTCTGCCGGTTCACGCGCTCGTCGCGCAGCCGGGCGTCGGTGCGCGAAGCCTGCCAGGCGGTCTCGCGCTGGAGCTTGCGGTAGCTGTCCAGACGGCGTCCGGCCAGCTCACCTGCCCGGATGGCGGCCTGTACGGCGCAGTCGGGCTCGGTGCCGTGAGCGCAGTCGCCGAAGCGGCAGCCTTCGGCGAGCTGTTCGATCTCGGCGAAGACCTGCTCCAGGCTGTCTGCGGCGTCATGGAGGCTGATCGCGCGCAGGCCCGGAGTGTCGATGAGCACACCGCCGCCGGGCAGGCGGACCAGCTCGCGGCGGACGGTGGTGTGCCGGCCCTTGCCGTCCTGCTCCCGCACCGTGCCGGTGTCCAGCAGTTCCGCACCGAGCAGGGCGTTGCCGAGTGTGGACTTGGCCGCGCCGGAGGGTCCGAGCAGAACCGTGGTGCCATCGCCCAGCAGCGCCGTCAGGACGTCGATGTTGTGGCCGGTGGCGGCGCTGGTGGCCACGATGCCGACGCCGGGCGCGAGCGCGCCGACCTCGGCATGCGTGGCGACGGCATCGGCGTACGTGGTGCCGGCATCGGCGTGCGCGGCATCGGCATCGGCGTCGGCCGCCAGATCGGCCTTGGTCAGGACGATCAGCGGCTGCGCGCCGCTGCTCCAGGCGAGGGCGATGAAGCGCTCCAGGCGGGCGGCGTTCAGAGGGGCGGCCAGGGAGACCGCAATGACGACCGTGTCGATGTTGGCGGCCAGCACCTGTCCGTGGGAGGTGCGTGACGCCGACGAGCGCACGATCGCGCTGTGCCGGGGGAGCACGGCCACCAGTTCGGGGTCTCGGCCGGGGCGCAGCGCCGCCCAGTCGCCGGTGCACGGCGCGGCCAGAGGATCGGCGGCATGCGGCACCGGCACGGAGGCCCGGACCGGGCCGTGCTCGGTGATCGCGTCACACGAGCCTCGATGTACGCGCATGATCCGGGCGGGTGTCAGGCCGGCCCTGCGGTGGTCGGCGAAGACGTCGTCGAGTGCCGGCGTCCACCCGTACTGGGACAGATTTGAGGAATCCGTAAAGGAAGGTTTCAACGTGAGACACCTTGCGGGAAGGGACCCCGGCAGGACTCAGGCGTCATCCACTCCGCGAGCCGGACGGCTCATGACGGGAGGGCAGAAGTCGGTCAGACCGGGGCCCGGGACGTGAGGATTGTCCGGGCGCTGCGCAGGGCAGCGGTGGTCTTCACCGCGGTCATCAAACCTCACCTCCCTTCATCCCGTGTCCAACATCAACGTTCGGCACCCTAGCACCGCTTGCCGCCCACCGCTGCGTACGGCCTTGGTCGTCCACGGTTCCTGCGCGGTAACTCGGTGCCTTTGAAGTGCCGTCTTCCCTGGTCGCCGACGGTCACGCAAGATTCCTCTGTTACCAAAAAGAACTATGGGAGAGGTTTCCTGTGTCCACCACCGTTCAATCACCGCCGCCGCCATTGCGCCTGACGCCGCGGGCCTGGGGAATGCTGCTCGTCCTGTGCGGGGCGATCTTCCTGGAGGGCATCAACGTCGCCATGCTCAACGTGGCGCTGCCCGCCATCCGGGCCGACCTCGGCCTGTCCACCGGGGAGCTGCAGTGGGTGATCAGTGCCTACGTCCTGGGCTATGGCGGGTTCATGCTGGTCGGGGGTAGGGCCGCTGACCTGTTCGGCCGCCGCCGCATGTTCCTGGTCTGGCTGGCGATCTTCCTCGTCGTCTCCGCACTGGGCGGGATGGCCGGCGAGGGCTGGATGCTCATCGCCGCCCGCTTCGTGGCGGGCGTCGCCGCCGCGGTCATGACGCCGGCCGGGCTGTCGATCATCACCACCAGCTTCGAGGAAGGGCCGCAGCGCAACCAGGCGCTGCTGGTCTACTCCGGTACCGCGGCGGGCGGCTTCTCGCTCGGCCTGGTGCTGGGTGGGCTGCTGGCGGCCGCGAACTGGCGGCTGGTGCTGTTCGCGCCCGCCGTACTGGCCCTGATCATCCTGCTCCTGGCGCTGCCGCTGATCCCCGCCACCCCGACGGAACGTTCCGGCGATCGGCGGGTGGACGGGCTCGGAGCGGTCACCATCACCGCCGCCATCATGCTGCTGGTGCTCGGCGTCGAGCGGGCCGCCCATGCGGGTGCGGGATGGACCTCCGCCATCATCGCCGCGGGGCTCGTCCTCGTCGCCCTGTTCGTCGTGATCGAGCGCAGGTCCGCCGCTCCGCTCGTACGGCTGGGCATCCTGCGCTCCGGGCCACTGGTGCGGGCCAACCTGGCGGGCCTGCTGTTCTCCGGCGCCTTCTTCGGGTTCCAGTTCATCGCGGTGCTGTACCTGCAGGAGCTGCGCGGCTGGAGCTCGCTGCAGACCAGCCTGGCCATGCTGGCCATCGGCGCGGACGCCGTCCTCGCCCCCACCCTCACGCCCCGGCTGGTCAACCGCTACGGCAACCCGAAGGTCATCCTGGCCGGGCTGCTGCTTGCCGTACTGTCCTATGTTCTGTTTCTCCCCATCGGCCTGGACACCGTCTACCTCGCCATGTTCCCCACCATGATCATTCTTGGGGTGGCGTTCGCCCTCGCGTACGGGCCGCTGACCATCGTCGCCACCGACGGCGTGGAGGAGAGCGAGCAGGGACTGGCCGGTGGGCTGCTGTACACCTCCTTCCAGTTCGGCGCCGCGCTCGGGCTCGCCGCCAGCACCGCCGTCATCGTCGCCACCACATCGGACGGCAGCGCGGGCGATGTGCTCAGCGGCTATCGCGCCGCCCTGGCCGTACCCATCGCCGCCGCCGCCCTGGCCGCCGTGGTCAGCGCCTTCGGCCTGAGGAGGGGGCGATGACCCTGACGGTGACCTCCTTCGCGGAGATCGAGAGCGAGTTCAACGCCTTCGTCGGCGCTATCGCGTACGCCACCATGGTCACCGTCGACGCCGAGCACCGCCCCCGTACCCGCGTCCTCATCCCTGTCTGGGAAGCCGTGGACGGGCAGCCGCGCGGCTGGCTGGCCACGTACAAGACCGCGGTCAAGGCGGCCCACCTCGCGGCCAACCCGCACACCTCCTTCTCCTACTGGAAACCGGGCAACAACTCGGTCGCCATCGAGGCCGTGGCCACCTGGGTCGAGGAACCGGATGCCAAGCAGTACGTCTGGGACCTCTACCGCGCCACCAGCCCGCGTGGGGCCGGCTACGACCTCGGCAACTTCTGGCGATCGCCCGCCGATCCCAAGCTGCACGTCCTTCGCCTCGACCCCTGGCGCATCCAGGTGATCCGCGGCATGGACCTGCGCGGCCGCATCTGGACGGCGCCAGAGACGTGACGTCGGTCCCACGGGGCGAACGGCCCTGCCGCCCACCGGCAGGGCCGCTGCCCGGTGGCGGAGGCGCGCATGGGGACCAGGTCACCAAGATTTCGGACTTCGAGCGCGCAAGTCCTGTTCCGCCGGCGGCCCACCGGCAAATCTTGGTTCATGACACAGACTTCCGCGCCTTCGGGCGTACTGCCGGCTGCCGCCCATCGCTGGCCCACCCTGCTCGGGCTGGGCTTCGCCGCCCTCACCCTCCTCGACATGGAGAACGGTCGCAGCCTGGCGTTCGTCGTCTTCCTGGCAGCGCTCATCTACCTCGGTACGGCGGTGCTCGGCAAGCCTGGCACGGTCTGGGTCCTCTTCATCAGCAGCACCGTGGCGTGGGTGGTGCTGGACAAGCTCGAGATCGACGCCTGGCCCGCTCTGGTCGGCGGCGCGATCTCGCTCATCGTCCTCGGACTGGTGGGCGGGCTGTTACGCAAGCCGGTGCTGACGGCGGCACAGGTTCCGGCCATGCTGGTCTTCGGCGGGGCGGCGCTGCTGGCGCTCACCCTGTCGCCCCAGGCCGGCGGCTTCCTGGTGGCGGCGGCGCTGATCGGCCACGGCGTACAGGACGTGCTTGTCTGGCGGGCCAAGCAGGTGGTGGCGCGATCGATGGCCGAGTTCTGCATGGTCCTCGACTTCATCCTCGGCGTGGGCATCGTGGTGCTGAGCCTGTGAGCTGGTGGCCTGGTCAGGCCACGGGGTGCGGTGTGACGCGGGACCGGGCCGCCATCAGGTGGTCGATGAGTGCCAGCAGCACATCGCGGCCCGCCGCCCGGTCGCGGGCGTCACAGAGCACGAGCGGCACTTGCGGATCGAGATCGAGCGCCCTGCGGATCTCCTCCTGCGTCCGGTCCCTGACGCCATGGAAGCAGTTGACGCCGACGACGAAGGGGATGCCGCGGCTCTCGAAGAAGTCGATCGACGCGAAGCTCACATCCAGCCGGCGGGTGTCGACCAGGACGACCGCGCCCATCGCTCCTTGGACAAGGTCGTTCCACATGAACCAGAAGCGTTCCTGCCCGGGGGTGCCGAACAGGTAGAGCACGAGTTCGCTGTTGATGGTAATTCGTCCGAAGTCCAGCGCGACGGTGGTGGTGGACTTGCCGCTCAGCCCTTCCAGATCATCGACGCCGACGCTGGCATGGGTCAGGTACTCCTCCGTACGCAGCGGGGCGACCTCGCTCACCGCACCCACCAGGGTGGTCTTCCCGACGCCGAAACCACCGGCGATAAGGATCTTCACTGCCAAGGGAGCAGTGTCCCCGTGGTCAGAGCTTGCGTAATCCATCCCTCACCGCCTCAAGGATTGACATGTCAGGAAAGCCGCCGGCCTGTGCGAAGGCCAACGGTGGCCGGGCCCGCATCTGACCGGCCTCGATCAGATCGCCGATGAGGATCTTGGTCACTGACACCGGGAGGTTCAGTGCGGAGGCGACTTCGGCCACTGCCAGCGGCCGCTTGCACAGGGCGAGGATGCTGCGGTGCTCCGGCTGCATTCTCCTCAGATCGCGTCCGGTTGCCGAAGAGACCTCGGAGATCGCCGTCACCAGAGTGATCAGCGTCAGGTCGTCCCGCTCGGAGGTGGTGCGCCCGCCGGTGATCGTATAGGGGCGGACAAGAGGCTCGTCGGCGTCATCGTCGTCGAAGCCCTCCGTCCAGTGTCTCATTCGTGTCTCCCCGCATCATCGGCCTGCGGCGAACGCGCATCGGTGCCCAGCTTCTGACCGACCTGCTGGATCAGGGTGTCCATCGCGACGGCCATCAGTTCGGCGTCAACCTCCTGGGACGCGACCACGGCCAGATGGGTGCCGCGGCCCGCAGCTGTGACGAACAGCCACAGGTCGGCCATTTCGATGATGACTTGGTGGACCGGTCCGCCGCTGAAGAGCTGTCCGACGCCGCGAGCCAGGCTCTGCTGGCCGGTGGCGATCGCGGCGAGGCGTTCGGCGTCCGAGCGTTCGATGGTCTGGGACCGGCTGATCACCAGGCCGTCGTCGGACAGCACGATGGCGTGCCGGGCGCCCGCGACCTGATCGACCAGACCGTCCAGGAGCCAGTCCAGGTCTCTGTTGGTGGCGGTGGTTCGCTGCGTCATCATCGTTCTTCCGTCGTAGGGGAGCTGGGCTCTGAGGATGCGTTCGGCCGGGACTGCAAGGCGTCGTCACCGGTCCGGCGCCTGCGGGACTGCCTCTGGAACGCGCCGATCGTGGCACTGGATCGGCTGGGCTGATCACGTACGACCCGGGTCTCCTGGTCGGTCCGTTCATCCCTGGCCGCCGGGACCTTGAGCTCGGTGACCAGGTTGGCCTGGCGTACCCGCTGGGGCAGCGGTCGGCGGTTGGACGACGGGGGTGCGTCGCCCCGGTTGCGTGCTCCGCCGGGTGCTGTCAGGTCTGCCAGCGCGCGTCCCCTGGAGCGGGTCGGCAACTGCGCGTCCTCGTGGAGCGGGTGGCTTTCCCGCGCGTGAGGCTGTGGATCGGCGGCATCCTGGGGGACCTCGTCGGGGAGTGCGGCCGGCTCCGGTACCGCTTGGGGGCGGTCGACCACCAGCGGTTCCGGGAGCAGCACGATGACACGGGTGCCACCGAAGGCCGACGACCGCAGTTCCACCTGGAGGCCCAGGCTCGCGGAGAGCCGGGCGACCACGTACAGGCCGAGCCGTACATCGTCGGCGTGTGTCATCACATCGAGCTGCGGCGGCGACTGCATCAGGGCGTTGGCGGCGGCGTACTGCTCGGGTTCCATGCCCAGGCCGCGGTCCTCGATCTCCACGGCGACGCCCCGGCTGACCGGTGCGGCCCGCACCTCGACGGGGGTCAGCGGCTTGGAGAAGGTCGTGGCGTTCTCCATGAGTTCCGCCAGAACGTGGACCAGCGGTCCCACCGCGCGCTCGGCTATCCAGGACTCGCCCTCGACGTCGATCGTGATCCGCCGGTAGTCCTGGACCTCGCCCTGCGCGGCGCGCAGTACATCGAGCAGGTGTACTGGCTTCCGCCAGCGGCGCTGCGGCTGCCCGCCGCCGAGGATCACCAGGTTCTCCTCGTAGCGGCGCAGCCGAGCAGTGAGGTGGTCCAGGTCGAACAGGCCCTCCAGCACCTCCGGGTCCTCGTGCTTGCGTTCCAGTTCGTCCAGTTTCTTCAGCTGAAGGCCGATGAGAATCTGGGTACGGCGCGCGATGCGCTGGAGCATGCGTTGGAAGCCACGGTGCTGTTCGGCCTGCCGCACGGCAGTGAGGACAGCGCTGCGGCTGGCCAGGTTGAGGGCCTGCCCGAGCTCGCCGAGCTCGTCGGGGGTGGGCTCGACCATGTGTACTTCCGCGTCCACGTCGACGTCCTCGCCGCGCTCCAGGCGGGCGACCACCTTGGGCAGCCGCTCCTGGAGCTCCTGGGCATCTTCGCGCAGGTGGAGGATACGCCGGCGAAGAATGGCGGTGAGGCGCCAGCTGGTGAAGAACACCAGGCCCAAGGCGAGCAGGCCCACGGTGCTGACGCTGATGAAGATCGTGAAGAGCATGCCGGTGTGGCTGTAGCCGATCTTGCTGACGTTCTCCAGCCGGAGGCGGAGGAGCTGCATCACCTGCCCGGAGACCGCGTCCACCGAGGAGCGCCACACGGTGCCGGCCTCGGGGAGCGTCACCTGGTTGCTCTCGGAGGTGACCAGCCGCCCTTCCAGGGCGGTCATGGTCTCCCACGCCTTGCTGGCCGTCAGCGTCCGGTACTTGGTCTCGTTGTCCGTGAGACTGGGGACCACCCGGGACTGCAGGAGGTGCTTCCTGGTGCCGATGGCGTCGGTGACGAGGCCGTACTCGTCTCTTGTCAGGCGCCCCGTCTGCCAGCCACGGGCCAGAACGGCGTCCTCGCGGCCGATCATGTCGACGACCCAGAAAAGGTCGACCAGGGTCTGTGCCTTGGTGTTCACCTCACCGTGCTCGGTGTGGCTGAGGACGGTCAACACGCCGAGGTCCGACTCAAGGACGTCGCTGTAGTAGTCGAACGCCTTCTGCGGGTTGGACCAACCGGCGTCCACCGCTCCGCGCTGCTGATCGAGGAGGCCGAGGCTGCGTTCGGTCCGGGCGATGGCGTCGGTGAGCCCTTCCTGTCCGTTGGCGACGTCCAGGGCAACCAGGGGACGGAAGGCGCCCACGGCCTGGTCGGTCACCGCGCGCTGCTTGGCAAGCTTGTCGCGGGAGGCGCCGCGGGGATTTGCCTGTACCTCCGCGGTGAGCCGTCGCTCCTGGTCAAGGCTGAAGAACAGGTTGGCCGCAGGTCTGCCGACCGTATTGGTGGCCAGATCCATCTGGGCCTTCTCCGCCCGCCACTGGGTGGCCAGCTGGTACATGCCCGAAGCCAACAGCGGGGTGAAGGTCATGCTCGGCACGAACACGACAATGAGCAGCACGGTACGCAATGGCAGTCGGCGGACACCGGCCAGTCGCCGCGGCTCGCCGCTGGTTGACCCCGATAACCCGCTCCCGTCGCCCACGGTCCCCGCTCGCCGTCGCCCGAACCTGCCCACTCCAGCCACGCGCGGGACACTCTCCTCACCGATTGGTGCGTCCATGACGACAATCACCCAAGTAGGCGATTGGTGCCCGATAGTAGCCATACAGCAGGTGAGTCGAAAGCCCCCACTCCGACGGCCCACCGGGCGGAGGTCTCGACACGGCTCCAGCCGGGCAGGCGAGACTGGCAGGCATGACAGTCCTGAATCAACCTGACCCCGCTGATCTCATCCGCCGGCTTGCGCATGTCCGCTGGATCGCAGGAGGCACCGGCGCGGGCAAGAGCACCCTCGCCCGGGTCCTGGCCGAACGCCATGACGTGTTCGTATATGACGGCGATCTGGCCGAACGTCGCCATGTCCAGCGGTGCACCCCACAGCAACATCCCTATATGTGCGCACTGCTGCAAACACCCCTGGAACAGAGATGGACGGGCCGCACGCCGGAAGAGATCTTTCAGGGCATGCCCAGTCTGCATGGCGAGACATTCGGATTCGTCATCGAAGACCTGCTCGACCTGCCGACCGACCGGCCGGTGCTGGTCGATGACTTCCGTATCCTGCCTGCGGACCTCGCGCCCTTGCTGACGTGGCCCGAGCAGGCCGTGTTTCTGCTGCCGACCCCCGATTTCCGTCGCCATGCATTGGGAACCAGATTCGCTGACATTGCGCGAGCGCGAGCCAACTGGGGAAACAGCGACCACACCGAGGCGATGGCGAATCGGCTGGCCCGCGACGAACTCTGGGATGGAGAGGTACGACGCCAAGCTCTCAAGGTGGACTTGCCGATCCTGGATGTCGATGGCTCGAAGGACGTCGCCGAGTCGGCCGACGAACTGGCTGCGAGGTTTCTCCTGGCCGGCAACTGACCGTGCACACTCGCCAGGCCTCCTGGAAAAAGGGGGAGACGGGTCCCGGCCGTCCGTGTCAGCATGCTCGATCGTGTTGGAGTACGAGACGAACGACGAGGCATTGGCCGCCATCGCCGGCCTGCACGGGATCACCGCCGAGCAGGTGCGGCCCCTCCCGCAGGGGGTGGCCAACCACGTCTTCCTTCTCGGAGACGACCTGGTCCTGCGCATCCCACGGAGCAAGCAGTTCCTCCCGGACCTGGCCAAGGAGGTCGCAGTAATCCCCGCCGCCCTGCACGCAGGTGTGCGGACGCCGGAAGTCGTCGCCTTCGACGACACCTGTTCGGTGGTGGACGTTCCTTACATGGTGCTCGCCCGAGCGCATGGGGTAGATCTCGCCAGCCTCGACCTTCCTCCCGCCACCGCCGACCGCGTCTTCCACCAGGTGGGGCGGGAACTGGCCCAACTGCACCGGCTGACCCCGGCCACCGCACCTGACCTCCATGCCGTCCCCGTGGAGGACGGCACCGCAGACCCCTGGGCACTCACCGACCACCTTCTCGTGGCCGGCTGGATCGACGCCGAGGCCGCCCGCTGGCTCACCGGCTGGTTCGACCGGCTCTCGGCGCATCTCCCTGCGGATCCGCCCTCGGTCCTGGTGCACGGCGACATCGCTCCGCAGAACCTCCTGGTCTCCCCGGAAACAGGCCGGCTCAACGGGATCGTCGATTGGGGCGATGCCCAATGGGCCGACCCTGCTGTCGACTTCGCCAAGGTGCCCCTGACCGGCATCCCGGCCATGCTCGACGGCTACCGACAGGAAACCGGCGAGGAAAGCTGGGAAGCCCGCGTCTTGTGGTTCCACCTCACCTGGGCACTCGGACGCCTGGCAGACCCCGTCCCGCACCCGGGCGAACGCCACTGGACCGCCCCTCCAGCCGGCCGACTCCTGGGCCTGCTCCGCTTCTTCGCCTCAACCCCACCGGCCCCCTGGGCTGATCTGGCCTGATTTCGCGGTGTCAGTTCTCACCGAGGCAACCGGTGAAACCTGGTCGAGGGTGCCGTGAAACCGACACCGCCGAGAGTGAAGCCATGAGCATCACAGAACTCGGACGTACCGGGGGCGGCCCGGCCCCCGACGGGGGCGCCGATCTGGCCGTACGTGCGGAAGGGCTTGCCAAGACGTTCGGCGAGCACCGCGCCGTCGACGGGATCGACCTGCACGTACGCCCCGGAGAGATCTTCGGCGTCCTCGGCCCGAACGGCGCCGGCAAGACCACCACACTACGGATGCTGGCCACCCTGTTGACGATCGACGCGGGCCGTGCCGAGATCTTCGGGGTCGACGTGGCCGGCAACCCGCACGTGATCCGCCAGCTGGTCGGCGTCACCGGACAGTACGCGTCGGTCGACGAGAACCTGACCGCCCGCGAGAACCTCTGGCTCTTCAGCCGCCTGCAGGGCATCGCCGGGCCGCGTGCCCGGCGCATCGCCGGCGAGCTGCTGGGCCAATTCGGCCTGGAGGAGGCCGCCGACAAACCGATCGCGCAGTTCTCCGGCGGCATGCGCCGGCGTCTCGACCTGGCGGCCAGCCTGATCACCAGGCCACCGCTGATCTTCCTCGACGAACCGACCACCGGTCTCGACCCGCGCACGCGCGGCCAGATGTGGGACACCATCCGCGGTCTGGTCGCCGACGGCTGCACGGTGCTGCTGACCACGCAATATCTGGACGAGGCCGACCAGCTCGCCGACCGCGTCGCCGTCATCGACCACGGCCGCAAAGTCGCCGAGGGCACCCCCGACGAGTTGAAGACCGCGGTCGGCAACTCCACCCTCCAGTTGCTGCTCGCCGAGCCGGACGAGGTGCCCGCCGCCGTGGAGGTCGTGCGGCGTGTCCTCGGCTCCGACCCGGTACTCAGCCCGGAGCAGGGCCGCCTCAACGTGGCCCTCGACCAGGCCGACCTGGCCGCCGACGTACTGATCGCGCTGCGCAACGCCGGGGTGTCGATCTCCTCGGTGAGCGTGGCCAAGCCCAGCCTGGACGAGGTGTTCCTCGCCCTCACCGGCCACGAGACGGACGGGGACGACGAAACCGGTACGGAGGAGAACCGATGAGCACCATGATCGCATCCGCCCGCGAGGCGGTCCGGGCCGCCGACCGCGTGGCGGCCGCCAAGCGGCGCGTCTCCATGGGGGAGACGCTCGGCCAGACCCTGACGATGGCGTGGCGGGCGCTCAAGAAGATGCGTCGCAACCCGGAGCAGTTCTTCGACGTGGCGCTGCAGCCCATCCTGTTCACCGCGATGTTCGCCTTCATCTTCGGCGGCGCCATCACCGGTGACGTGGAGAGCTACCTCCCCCTGATGGTCCCCGGCATCCTCGCCCAGACCGTGTTGACGACGTGCATGGCCACGGGCACGCAACTACGCGAGGACATGGAGAAGGGCGTCTTCGACCGGTTCAAGTCGTTGCCGATCGCCCGGATCGCGCCGCTCGCCGGCCCGATGGTGGCCGACCTGCTGCGCTACACGATCGCGGCTACTCTGACCTTCGGCATGGGCCTGGTGATGGGCTACCGTCCGGGTGGCGGTGCGGGCGGCGTGCTCGCCGCGATCCTGCTGGCGATCTGCACGGGCTGGTCGCTGGCGTGGGTCTTCACGTGGGTCGGCACGATCGCCCGAAGTGCCCAGGCCGTGCAGGGCATCTCTATGATGATCTTGTTCCCGCTGACGTTCCTGTCGAACGCGTTCGTCCCCGTCGAGACCCTGCCCGGCTGGCTGGCCGCGTTCGTCCGGATCAACCCGGTCTCACACCTGGTCACGGCCGCCCGCGACCTTGCCAACAGCGCCCTTGTCAGCGGAGAGGTGGCCTGGACGCTCCTGGCGTGCCTGATCGTCATCGCGATCTTCGCGCCGCTGTCGGTACGCAGCTACAAGCGGCACATGTGAGATCTGCCCGTCACGGCCGGAGACCTGCTCGACGAGACCGCACGCCTCGTCCAGCAGGTCGGGGCCGCGTCGATCGCCGTACTCGGCCCGTACTGCGGCGATCATCCCGGGCGCGGCCCGCTCCGCGTACGGTTCGATCCGCTCGAAGGTCATGCTGGGCATGCTGCTGTTGTACGCGAACCGCTCGGCCAGCACCAGCAACCCGATCGCGTCGCGGGGGGCCATGGCTTCCCGCAGCAGCCCCCAGGCGCCGAGCGCGAAGAGCATCGATCCGCACATCGGGTAGTCGAGGACGGGGTTCTCCACGGCCAGCAGGTCGTAGCCCCGGGCGGTGGAGAACAGCTCCTCGCCGTACGGGACGTCTTCCGGCGGGGCGTGGTAGGCGTACGCCGTCAGGGTGACCGACTCCGCGATGATCGTCCACGGCGTGAACTGCGCGTCCGGCACCCCGGGCAGGCGCAGGTCCCGCGCCCGCTGGACGGCCAGGCGGTATTCCGCGAGCGCGGCGGCCGTCTCGCCGCGGGCGAGGGCGAGCTCGGCCGCGCACAACGAGACGATCGCCTCCCCGCCGAGCACCGCCTCGTTGTCGTTGATCCGGGTGATCTCGGCCAGCTCGGCCTCCGCGGTGCCGAGGTCGCCGTCGGCGAGCGCGGAGATCAGCAGCACCGCGCGGAGCTGGGTCTCGTCCTCGGTGGCGCCGAGCCGGCTCAGCACCGGGATGGCGGTCCGCGCGTGTCCGACCGCCCGCCGGCGGTCGCCGAGCTGCATGACCAGGTGGGCCAGCGAGGCGTGCATGATCGCGGCGAACCATGGCCCGTCGTCCTCGCGGAGCATCGCCAGGGTCCGCTCGGCGGCCTCGATCGACCCGGTCGCGTCTCCCGCGTTCTCCAAGACATGGACGCTCATCTGCGTCGCCGCGAAGGCCACGTCACGGTCGGCGCTCCGGCGCAACTCCACCAGCCGGCGGCGCACGTCGGCGCCGTCGGCCACGTTGCACGCGAGCATCACCGCGGCCATCGCCGCTATGCGGGGATCCGTCCTGTCACTGGTGGGCAGCGTACGGAGGAGGTCGCGCAGCGGATCGTCGTAGCGGTCGGTGAAGGTCATGACGTTCACGAGCATGATCAGCATGGCGGCCCTGGTCACCTCGACGAGGTAAGGCGGCGGCGCCCAGCCGCTGATCACCTGTGTGATCGCGTCCCGGTGAACGAGGATCCGGAAGTGGTCGCCGCGGATCGACCACAGCGCGCCGACGCCGGCCAGCAACTGGACCGTCGTGACGGGATCGGGCTCGGCGAGAGCCTGCCGGAGCAGATCTGCGAGGTTGCTCTCCTCGGCGCGCAACGCGTCGGCCGCCGCGAACTGCTCCGAGCCGACCAGCTGGAGGGCATGTTCGAGGGCGTACGCCGTCGCCCAGGCCCGCTGCGCAGCCCGAGCGGGCGCCTCCTCGCCGGCCTCCTTCAACCGCATCCGCCCGAATTCCCTGACGGTCTCCAGCATCCGGTAGCGGAGGCCGTACGTCGTCTCGCGGACGCTCAGCATCGACTGCTCGGTCAGCGCGTCCACGGCGTGCAGGGCGTCCGGGCCGAGTACGTGCTCGGCCGCGGTCAGCGTGAAACCGTCGCCGAACAGCGACAACCACCGCAACGCCTGCCGTTCCGGCTCGTCCAGGAGATTCCACGACCAGTCGATGACCGCGAGCAGCGTCTGGTGCCGGTCGGGGGCCGTACGGTTCCCGCCGCGCAGCAGGGCGAACCGGTCCGCCAGGCGTCGCGCGATCTCCTCCACCGACATCACCCGTACCTTGGCCGCGGCCAGCTCGATCGCGAGCGGCAGCCCGTCGAGGCGGGCGACGATCTCCTCGACCGCTCCCTCGTCGATCCGCACACCCGGGCGGGCGGCCGTGGCGCGCTGGCGGAACAACTCCACCGCGTCGTCTGTGGGCAGCTCGCCGAGCAGGTAGACGCGTTCGGCGGGGATCGACAAGGGGGCGCGCGAGGTGATGAGCACCCGCAGGTCACGGGTCGTCACGGTCAGGAACGCCACCAGATCGGCGACGGCCTCGATCACCTGCTCGCAGTTGTCCAGGATCAGCAGTGCCGGAGCCTGGTCGAGATGCTGGGCGATCCGGGCGCGAACATCGGAGCGCTGCTCGGCGGTCAGGGCACGACGCCCGCTGACCGAGTCCCGAACTCCGAGCGCCGAGCCCACCTCGCCCACCACGCCCTCCGGCGAGGACACTCCGACGAGCTCAATGAAGTGAGCGACGGGCTGCGCGGCGTTCCTGCCGATGACATGGGCCAGCCGCGTCTTGCCCAGCCCACCAGGGCCGATGATGGAGACCACCCGGTGGGTCTGCAACAGGGCGTGCACCGCACGGATGTCGCCGTCGCGGCCGAGCAGCGAGGAACCGTCGAACAGGATGCCCGCACGCACCGGCCGATCCGCGACGAGGAGTTCGGCGTACACGCGGGCGAGCCCAGGCCCTGGTCCGGTGCCGAGCCGCGCGGCCAGGCGCGCGCGATACCGCTCGTAGCGCTCCAGAGCGGCGGCGGCACCTCGTACGGCGGCCTCGCTGCGCAGCAGGCACGCGAGCAGTTCCTCGTCGTGCGGCCGATCGGCCACGGCCTCCTCCAGCAGCGGCAGCGCGCCCTCGTGAGCGCCGCTCCGGCCCCGCGCGATCGCCGCCACGCGTCGCGCCTCGGCCACCCACCCTGCGGCGACGCCCCTCAGCTCAGCGAGTGCGCCCGTGGCACCATCCAAATCGCCGGCCACCAGCCCCATGGCCTCTTCGGCGCGGCGACGCGCGAGCACCATGTCGTCCTCGCCCAGTGCGGCCCGCGCCTGCTCCACCAGCTCGCCGAGCAGCAGCGCGTCCACCTGGCCGGCGGACAGCCCGAGCCGGTAACCACGCGGGATCCGTACCGCGACGTCGGCGCACGTCGCCGCCCTGGTCCGCGAGACGACCACCTGCAGCGCCTTCGTCGGATTGGCCGGCGCTCCGTCGGGCCACAACTCCTCGACCAGGCGCTCGTCACTGACCCCTGCACGCCCGTGCATGGCGAGCACGGCCAGCAGGGTCTGCGCGCGATCGCCGACCACGCGCACACCCCGCCAGTGGACGCCGTCGAGCAGGACCAGTGCGGGGGACACACCCTCAGCTTACGGACGAGTCACATGGCAGGAGCGTGACTGCGACGAGTATCTCGACGAGTGGATCGAGGCTCAGGCGCGCTGTCGCATGCCCGGCCGCACGATCTCGGGCACACCCTCACGACCATGCTCCTCTTGCCGGGCGCTGCTGGTGCGGCTGCTGACGGCAATTTCGAGGAGGCCGCGGCCGGGCGCAAGGAGAAGCGACCGCAGTTCCGCGACTGACGGCGTACGACGATCTGGCGGCCCAGCCCGTGCATCGGCAATGCTGTGACGCGTGGAGTACGTGTCCAGAGTGCCGCGACCGCCGCTGGACGGGTTGATCGACGACCTCTACTACCTGGAGGGCGCGCCGCCGTACCCCCGGCTGACGCTGCCGCCGATGCCGTCGGCGGTGCTCATCCTCAACCTCGGGGCGCCATTCCGCATCCGCGCCGGCACCGACATCGAGACGGCCGAGTACGCCGACGGCTGCGTGGTCACCACATCCACCCGCGCCTTCGAGTTCGGCTACCCGCCGGAGACCCGGTCAGTCGGCGTGCACTTCAAGCCGTGGGGGCTGGCGCCGTTCCTGCCGATGCCTGCGGCCGAGCTGTGCGACCGGCCGGTGACGGTGGAGCAGGTCTGGAGCCGCCCCACCATTGCTGAGCTGCGGGACCGGCTGGCCACGGCGGCCGGGCCGCACGAGATGCTGACGCTGCTCGAGAACGAGCTGATGCGACGGCTCTGCGGGACCGCCGGCCTGGGGCTGGTCCGCCACACCAGCAGCGTCATCGCAGCGGCCAACGGTGCGGTGGCGATCGGCGACCTGAGTGTGGCGGCGGGCGTCAGCAGCACCCATCTGGCACAGCGGTTCAAGGAGCTCATCGGCGTCACGCCGAAGCGGCTCGCCCGCACCTACCGCTTCGCCGCCACAGTGCTCGCGATCGACCCCGCCGGACCGGTCGACTGGGCCGACCTCGCCGGTCGCGCCGGCTACTTCGACCAGGCCCACTTCGGCCACGAGTTCCGGACGTTCACGGGGCTTACGCCGACCCGGTACGTCGACGTCCGGCGGCGGTTCCTGCGCGAACATCCCGGCCATGCGCTCGACGTCGGGCCGCTGCCGGCCGATTGATTTCTTACAAGAGCCGGCAACTTCCGACACACCAGAATGGGCACTTCTTAAGCAAAGGGAGAGCCTCATGGGCAAGGTGGTCATGTACAGCACGGTGTCGGTGGACGGCTTCGTCGCGGACGAGAACGATCAGGTCGGACCGCTGTTCGACTGGATGTCCAGCGGTGACGTCCCCTTGGACGAGACCGGGGAGGCGAAGGTGTCCCAGGCGTCCTACGACTACACCCGGGCGTACTGGGACCAGATCGGAGTGACGATCGTCGGCCGCCGCGTCTTCGACATGACGGACGGCTGGGGCGGCACGCCACCGGGTGGGATCGACCACATGGTCGTCGTGTCCCACCGGCCGATGCCCGAAGGCTGGCACCCCGAGGCGCCGTTCCACTTCATTGACGGCATAGAGGCCGCCATGGCCAAGGCACAGGAGCTTGCGGGCGACCGCACGGTCGAGGTCGCCGCCGGCGACGTCGGCGGCCAGATGCTGGCCGCAGGGCTCGTCGACGAGGTCGCCATGGACGTCGCGCCCGTGGTGTTCGGGTCTGGCAAGCGCTACTTCGGGTCGGTCGACGCACAGCACCTGTTGGAGGATCCTGACGTGGTGATCCAGGGCAACCGGGTGCTCCACCTGCGCTATCGGGTGCGCCGATGACCGACTGAGAGCGTACGAGAAGAAGCTCGCACCGCACTGCCGGCGGGCTGACGATCGCGACCGAACTTCCGACAGCGGTCTCGATCACGCCGATGCGCTGAGGGGCCAGCGATCTTCCGCCTCGGTGGCGGCGGCGTTGTCGTGCGCGCAGCCGACTCGGCCATCGACTGCATCACGCCCATGGTTGACGGCCTCCGCAGCGTTCGGGTCTTTCGCGGGTCAAGCCTGGAGGAGACTGTGAGGGCCGAGCCGACCTCCAGGAGGCTGCACATGCGGAGGAACCGCGTGAGCGAACACGACTGCGTGCGTCCCCCGTCCGAAACCGCTACGACGTGGAGCTGCCCTGACTGCGGCATGGTCTGGGAAGCGCTCCCGCAACAGCCGCTCACCCACGTCGAATCCCAGCCGGCCAAGACCAGGCTGGACAAGAATGCGGTGGCCCTCATCATGGTTGTGGCTGCCGTACCGCTGGCGTCCTACGCCCAAGAACCCGCCCTCATCGCCGCGATCTGCGCTGTCGGGCTGGTCGGCGTCGTCTGGTGGTTCTGGTTGACCTTCCGGAAGTGATGCGTGGCCCTCTTGCGGCGAAACGGGATCTATCCGGTTGGCTCGATCATCCAGGAACACGCCAGACGGCATGAGCGCCTGGACCGCGAACCAAGTAGCTCAGCGCAGCGTCCTACCTACCGTTCGTGCTCGCGAGCTCTTGGAGGAACGCTCCAATGCCCAGAACCACAACCACCTCACGCGGCCAAGCCCGGGGATGCGCCGGCCTCGTTGTAGGTTTCCTCCTCATCGCGGGCGGCTGCAACGCCATCTTCGGCAGCGACGACACCGTCGCGCCTCCCGTTGCCCATACCCCGGCCCCGATCCCGTCGTACACACCGTGGACGCCAGAGGCGTCGACACCGAAACCAGCCGCCGACCTTGACGACGACGGTGCAACAGACGTCCACGACAACGACGATGACGACGGGGCGAACCTCCTCCGCGACATCGATGACCACGATCCCGGCAAAGGCGGGCGACCCAAGCCGAAGAAGGCCCGTGAGCCACGTCCTCGACCCGAACCGGAACCTGTCCAGGTCGGCAACGTGCGCCCGGGCGGCTTCTGCGGCACGCCCGGTGCGGTCGGCACCTCCCGAGGCCGCACCTACGTGTGCCGCGGCGGGCACTGGCGTCGCTAGGACATCTCAAGAAACGGAACCATGGGGTTGCCACCAGGACTTTGAGCTGCTGACGCGCGAACCGACGATCCATGTTCATGGCAACGGCGAGCGCGCCGTCCGCTTGGAAGTCGGAGAGCCCATCAGCCGTTGTTCGGTGCTGCTGCCGTTAACGTTGCCGTCAGTCCTGAGCTCTACGATCTGTTCATGAGCGACTTGGGCCCGACAGGCGTAGAGCTGACGACCGAACGGCTGGTGCTGCGGCCCCCGACCGAAGCCGATGTTGATGCGATCTTCGCGATTCACAAGGACCCCCAAACCAGCCTGCACAATCCATCCGATGCGCTAACCCAGCTTGACGAGGCAGAACAGCTCTATCAACGCTGGAACCACCAATGGCAGAGCTGTGGATACGGGTACTGGGTCGTCCAACGCCACGGCAGTGCCCAGCAACTGGGCTTCTGCGGAATCAAGCCCATGGAACTGCACGACATGAAGGTCCTCAACCTCTTCTACCGCTTCGCCGTCTCAGCATGGGGCCGCGGCTACGCCAGTGAGGCCGCGACTGCGGTCACCACCTGGGCGTCCAAAGCCGTCCCCGACCTTCCGCTGATCGCCCGCGTCAGGCCGGCCAACGTCGCCTCCCAACGCGTGGCGGTCCATGCCGGCCTGTCTCGGGCCGAACACCTCGACGAAAATGGAGAGGACGGCCTCGATTGGATCTACGCGGCGAACCTGCCGGGCCTAGCAGATCAGCCGCGAAACCCGGTGGGCCAGGGCTGAGGAACGAAGCCACGGACCGTCGATCGCCCCGAACACGTATGGCGACCGGCCATGCAGGGGCGATCGTAGGACTCGGGCACTGGCACCCGCACGAGCTTCGCCACTCCGGCGCGTCGCTGATGCTCGCGCAGGGCACACCTCTGCACGTCGTTTCTGAAGTCCTCGGCCACGCCAGCGTCGCGATCACGAAGGATGTCTACGGTCACCTTCTGGAGGACGACAAGCGCGCGGCGACTGAGGCGATTTTCGGCGCTCTCCTGGGAGAACTCCGCCCGGTGGCTCCCAAAGAGGCCGAAGAGACCGGATGATCTCTGTAACGACAAAGGCCCGTCCCAGTGTTTCGCCTGGTGACGGGCCTTTCTGCTGTGCGCGGCCGAAGGTACTCGAAACCCCAACCTTCTGATCCGTAGGGAACGGCAGGTGCCGCGTTCGCACGCTGGTGCCCTGCTGAGGCGGTGGATATGGGTCGATGCGATGAGATTGCGTGAGGCGGTGTTGCTGTACGCGCTGCTGTACAGCACTCTGCCGATGCGCCTCAGCGCTGTTGCCCCCAGCACGCGCAGGAGAAGAGCCGCGCTGGCCTTCCCACGTTCTCAGCTGGCAACGGACGGATGTTGGGCTGTCGCAAGGTCGTCGGCGAGGTCCTCTACGGAAAGGTCAGCGTTCAGCACGGTAACCACCGCCTGCGTAAGCGGACGGAGGACGTAGACGTGTCGCACCGCATCGAGATCCACAGGTACCTCGTAGTAGTCTTCCGCGAACCGCCGGAACGCCTCCGGAGACGGATCGAAGAGCCGGGCGAACAGATATGCCGCTCCATCGGGATCGCTCACGTCGTCCGGGTAGTCGATCTCACCCACCCGCCAGCAGTCATCACCGGCCTCCCGCCACAGGCAAGCGGTCACGACCGGCCACCGAGGAGACTGAATGTGGGTACCTTTCGCCGGCCTGGTGGCTGCTGGCGGCTTCTGGTCCACGAGTGGCTGGGCAAGCGGTCCAGCACCGACGGGACCGCCCACGACGTGTCCAGCCGTGATGGACGTCTGTCGCTTTCGACGATGACCGTGTAGCTGCCTTCGCCGGGCGCGTAGAAGACGTCCCCGATCCAGGCCACGGTGTAGGTGTACCGACCAGGCACCGTCGGCGTGTCGGTGAAGCCGAAACGAGCCGTGAGCGGATGGCGCCAGCGGCGGCAGCGACGTGCTGGTCGTGACGCCGTCACGATCGGTGATGGCCCTTTGCACCGTGAAGGACGTCCAGTCATCGAAGTCGGGGATATGCGGCGTGACTCCGGCTATCACGGTCCCGCTGACCTGCAACTCCTGGGCCGGCGTGCCGGAATGCGCTGCCAAGCTGGGGATCGTCGCCCCGTCGCCGCCGCGCTTCTCCCGGCGTGACGGAGGAGACTGTGAAGGGCAGACCGACCTACTGACGGAGGACGCTGTGACCAGGGTGTGGATGACCGAAGCAGGAGACCGCTACCACGCGTCCCGAGACTGCCTTGGGCTCCAGGCCGGGCAGCAAGGCGGCGAGGCCCAGGGCTACAAACTGCGCGAGATCGTCGAGATGGACCTCAATGCCGCCAGCGCGGCAGGTAAGACCGCGTGCGGCACATGCGGAGGGACAACCGTGACCCTGAAACGCTAGGCCGGCGAGTGGACCTACGCCCCTGAGGCGGGAGCCGCCTACGTCTACCTGAATGGCCCGGGCGGAGGAGGCGAAGCCGCCCTCACGCACGAGCTGGACGCCGTGGTCAACCTCGACTACGACACCGCCGGCCGTGTCGTCGGCATCGAGATCCTCGCGAAGTGGCAGAACGGCGGCCAACTACGGGACGTGTCCAGTGGCGGACATGGCGAAGTAGAGACTTCCATCCACTAGATCACGATAGCGGGGCACAGCTATGGTGCGAACACAAGTTCCATAACTGCGAACCCGGGAGCCCCCCTGTGCCCTTCCCCTCACGGCTAGCACGATCCTTGCGCGGACTGGCCACCTTAGGCACTACTCTCACCCTGGCCATCGGCATCACGCTCTCCCAGGCGACCACCGCCACAGCGGCCGACTCGCTGACCGACTTAGGCGGCGACATCCCCTACGGATGGGGGGACACCGCTGTCGCAGCCGGCAAGGTGTTCATCGGCATGGAAGACCGGATCGTCGTCACAGACACTCAAGGCGCCGTCACCGCAACCATGACCGGCGTGTCTGACGTGACCTCGCTCGTCGCCGCACCCGACGGCAGCCGCGTGTACGCGGCTCTCCGCTACGAGCACCAGGTCGTCGAAATCAGCCCCGCCGACCTGTCCATCGTCCGCCGGTTCGACCTGTCCGCATACGCGTGCCCGTCGCGCCTGGCACTGTCCGGGCAATGGCTGTGGGTCTCCTACAGTTGCGCGCACTACCCGACAGACGGCGTCATCAGCTTGGATCTCGCGGCATCAACGCCTCAGCCTGTCCGCCTGCCGCTCGACATCTTCGAAGATGTCGAGCTGTCCGCGGCAGGGAACACGCTCCTCGTGAGGAACGACAAGCTCCTGCGGGTCTACGACATTCAGGGCGGCGTCGGCACCCTGCGCGGCACCATCGACGCAGACGATTACAACGTCTACACGTGGCTGGACGCCGTTGTCACCCCGGACGGGTCGACGGCTATCGTCTCCCCCGGATACTCCGGCAATGATTTCGACGCCTGGGACTTGACGACCCTGACGCGGATCCGCTCCTACGGCACAGGGAGTCACCAGCTGTCCGTGGCCGTCAGCCCAGACGGCACGCGCGTCGCTGCCTCCGCCAGTGCCGGCCAGTACCAGACCCCGCTGCTTGTGGTGTTCGACTTCAACACGGGCGTAAAAATGGAGACCGTCGCGCAGCCGTCCGCCCTTCAACTGCTTCCGCCCAGCCTTTCCTTCTCCGGTACGGAACTGTTCGCCGTCGCCGAGGGGTATCCTAACGTCCGCCACTACTACCTGTGGCGACTGCACGGCGCCACGCTCCCGCCGTGCAAGATGACCTTGACAGGGCCGGACACGTCAGGGCGATTCAAGAAGACCACTTTCACCGGCCAGCTCACCCGGCCGGACGGCACCACGCCTGGCGCGCAGACGGTCACGGTCAGCCGCCGCTCGTGGGGCGAAAACAACTTCGAGCCGCTGCCGGACGTCACCACGAACGCTGACGGCACCTTCACCTTCACCAACGTCCCCGGGGTCGAGACACAGTGGACCTACAAGGTCTACTACGACAACACCGCAGACAGCCGAAGCTGCAGCGCGTCCAAGGTGGTGGAAGTCTCCGGGTGGTGAACAATAGCTCTCGGTTAGCCTGAGACGCGAAAAGCGGCTCTCCGCCCCAACGGAGAGCCGCTTCGACCCCACCACCCTCACCAGGACCCACGCGCATCAGGTCTCCCGCAAGCGTACTGCTCACAGGGGGACAAAGTGGCTCTGTGGACTGCCCAGTCAGCGTCTGCGACCGAACCATGCCCGGCTCTGCCCGCATCTGCGGAACCTGCGATAGCGAACTCTCACGCGAACTCCGCAGCATTCCGGACCTGTTCGAGGACCTGAACCTGGCCATCTCCCGCCAATCCCGCATGGGTGCCGGCGCGGTCGGCGCATCCAACCCCTCGATGATCTGGACGCACTACCTGTGCGCGAGCACGCCCGCCGGCTGATCGCCGCCTGCATGCGCCTGGGCAGCCACCCCGGCCTGGCGGACCTCCGGCTCACCCACTGGGCTCACATGCTCGGCTTCCGCGGCCACTTCTCCACCAAGAGCCGCCACCGGACGACTCCCGCTCTTTGACGAGGACACAGTTCTGGTCATCGCCCACTGGCAGTACGCCGGACATGGGCTATCCGCCGGTGATCAGCTTCTCGCCGCTGCTCTGACAGGAACGCCGTTGGCCATGGCCCTGCACACGGCAGCGAGTCGCCCATGACCCGACTCCTCCTCACCGTGCCGGAAGCCGCAGAAGCCCTGGCCATCTCCCGCAGCAAGCTCTACCAACTGCTCGCCACCGGCGCTGTCGACTCCATCCGCATTGACGGCTCCCGCCGCATCCCCGTCTCCGCCCTCACCGACTACATCACCCACCTGACCAGGAAGGAGATCGCCGTATGACCAAGACACTCGTCGGCACCCCGGACGAGCAACCGCGCAAGAAGAAGACACCCAAACTGCGCGACGGCGTCATGAAGCGCGGCACCACCTGGTCATACGTGATCAGAGTCCGCGACCCCGAAACGGGGGAGAGCAAGCCTCGATGGGTGGGCGGCTTCGTCACCGAGGACGACGCCAAGGCCGCCCGCGATGAAGCACGGGTCAAGGCCCGCCGCGGTGAGTACGTCGACCGCAACACCATCACGGTCCGCGAGTATCTCGACGAGTGGATCGAGGCTCACGCGGTCGAGATCAAGCCCAAGACGCTCGCCGACTACCGGCACATGATCAACCGGTACATCAAGCCCAACATCGGCACCCTGCGACTGCAGGCCGTTCGGGCGTCCACGATCACGAAGCTGTACCGGGACCTCATGGCCGGCGGCGGCAAGAATGGACGACCCCTGTCCTCTCGCACGGTCGACTACGTCCACGCCATCCTCCGGAAGGCTTTCCGCGACGCGGTGAACGTCGACGAGTTGCTCTCGTCCAGCCCGGTCGAGAAGGCAAAGCGTCCCCGCCGAGAGATCAGGGAACCGGGCACCGTCTGGACCACGGAACAGCTCAAGGCGTTCCTCCGGTACTCCCGCGATCATCGTCTCTGGTCCATCTTCCACCTGGCGGCCTACACCGGCGCACGTCGTGGCGAGCTCCTCCACCTCCGGTGGTCGGACGCGGACCTCGACGCCAAGCAGTTCGTCATCAGAGGCTCGGCGTCCTTCATCGACGGCGCGCGCATTGAGGGGACCACCAAGAGCGGCAGGAAACGCATCGTCAGCCTCGACGACGGCACCATCGCCGTCCTGCGCAACCAGCACAAGATGCAGGCCGCCGACAAGCTCAAGGTCGGCCCGGAGTGGCGAGGTGGTGGCGACTACGTGTTCACGACCGGCTGGGGTGAGCCCGTCCACCCGGACACGCTCAGCTCGCTGTTCCCGATCCTGATCAAGCGCCACAACGAGGCATACCCGGACCACCCGCTACCGCATGCCCGGCTGCACGATCTCCGGCACATCCACGCGACCACGCTTCTCCTGGCGGGTGTGCCCGTCCACGTCGTCGGGGCCCGTCTCGGGCATGCAGACCCTTCGATCACGCTCCGCGTGTACGCCCACGTGATCCGTGCGGCGGAGGCGTCGGCGGCGGATGTCTTCGCCCAGGCGATGGGGGAGTAGCGGCCCTGCTGTTAGCGAAGATGTAAGCAAGATCCCGAGATTGTCCTGACAAGCACGAAGGCCCGCTCCAGGTTTTCCCTGGTGGCGGGCCTTTCTGCTGTGCGCGGCCGGAGGTACTCGAAACCCCAACCTTCTGATCCGTAGTCAGATGCTCTATCCATTGAGCTACGGCCGCTCGCTGCGTAAGCAAGCATAGCGGGTTCTGGCGAGTGCCTCGAACCAGATATCCCAAGTCCACCCCTTGCCCGCGTGGCCGAAGGGCTGGGGATCGGCGGTCAGGGGCGTCCTGAGCAGGCCGGATGTGGAGCCGGCGGAGGGTCTGGGTGCTGGTGTGTGGGAGTGCGCAGGGGCGTGGCGGTCCGGATTCGGCGGGCTGTGGATACATCGAAGGGTGTATCCACAGGCGGGTCCCTCGCAGGAGGGAAGTGGCCGCGTGGGGTGGTGAGATGGGGGGCATGAAGCGGGAGGCGCTGGGAGCCGGGGCGGCCTTCGCGGTGGGCGTGGTGCTCATCGTGGGTGGGGCGGCTCTGGAACGTGGGGTGCCCACCTGGGTCCTGTGTGTGCCGCTGGCGATCTCCTGTGCCGGGGTTCTGGTGCGGCAGCGGGCGCCGCTGGCCTCGCTGGGGCTGGGGGTTGTCGCGGTCGCGATCGACGCCGTTGTGGGGCCGTCCTTGGCGACGGTCCTGGTTTTCACCGACAACCTTTACGCTGCCGCGCTTTACGGGCCGGCGCGGTTTGCCCGGTGGTTGCTCTTCATCACCGCTGCGCTCGCGGTGGGGGCCGGGGCCGTGGCCGGGTTCCTGGAGGAGAACTGGTGGATGCTCGCCGTCATGGGGGTGCAGGCGGGGCTGGTGCTGGTCACTCCCGTTACCACCGCGATCGTTCTGCGGGAGCAGCGGGATCGGGCGGCGGCGGAGCGGGTACGCGCCGAGCAGGTGGCTCATCTGGCCGAGCTCGATCGGCAGGCGGCGGTCGCGGGCGAGCGCACGCGGATGGCGCGGGAGCTGCACGACATGATCGCGAACCATTTCAGCGCCATCGCCATTCAGTCCACTGCCGCGCTGTCCCGTAAGGACCTGGATTCGGCCACGGTCCGGAGAGTCATGGAGTCCGTACGGGAGAACAGCGTGAAAGGGCTGGCCGAGATGCGAGCCATGATCGGGCTGCTGCGGCAGGACGGCGACGATTTCGCGGAAGCCACTCGGCCGCGGCTGGCCGATGCGGGAAGTCTGGTGGAGAGGGTGGCGCGGGCCGGGTTGGTCGTCGAATTGCGGGTTCAGGGGGAGGTTCGGGAATTGCCGGCCTCTGTTGATCTCGCCGGATACCGGATCGTGCAGGAGGCTCTCACCAACGCGCTCAAGCATGGCGGCTCGCCTGTTCGGGCCCTTATTTCTTACGAGGCGGGGCAGGTCCTGGTGAGTGTCGAGAACGTGGTCGGCGGGCGTGGGACGCGGTTGCCCGGTGCGGGGGCCGGGCTGATCGGGATGCGGGAGCGGGCCTTGCTGGTCGGCGGTTCTTTCGAGGCTGGGTTGTCGGGGGAAGGTGATTTGTGGCGGGTGGAGGCAGCCTTCCCCACTGCTGATGATCAAGGACCACCCGCTGTCGATGAACTGGGCGTGCTCTTCCGATTTGGTGCGGATCCCTCTCCGCGGGACCTGGGTTCAGGTTCTCATGGGGAACCCGTCCCATCTGTTCTGGAAGTACGGGCGGAGGAGGCGTGAGGTGATGACCATCAAGGTGTTGGTGGCTGACGATCATGCGGCTGTCCGCGCGGGGATCGTGCTGATTCTGGGCGGCGTCCGCGATATCGAGGTGGTCGGCGAGGCCGCGGATGGAGAGCAGGCCGTGGCCATGGCCCGGGAGATGCGGCCCGACGTGGTGTTGATGGATGTACGCATGCCGCGGCTCGACGGCATTTCCGCCACCCGGGAGCTGGCGGGCATCAGTGATGTGCTGATCCTCACCACGTTCGACCTCGATGAATATGTTTTCGGAGCGCTCCGGGCGGGAGCCGCCGGATTCTTGCTGAAGAACACGGACGCCGACTCGCTGGTCGAGGCCGTGCGGTTGGTGGCGCGCGGCGACGGGCTGATCTCTCCCGGGGTCACCCGGAAATTGATCTCGGCCTTTGCCGGTCAGGCGCCGCGCCGGGAGCCTGCGGCCGATCCAGGGAGCTTGACGCCCCGGGAACGGGAGGTGCTGGCGTGCATCGGGAGAGGGCTGTCCAACGCTGAAATCGCCAGAGAGCTGGATATGGCGGAGGCCACGACGAAGACGCATGTCAGTCGGGTGTTGAACAAGCTGGGGTTGAAGAGCCGGGTGCAGGCGGCGATTTACTACTCGGGAGAAAGGGGCCTGGAGGCTTAATCTGGGCGTTGTGAGCACGCCGTCGCCCCCGCCGCCAGAAGAGCCCACACCGCGTCAGGAAGGCTCGTCTGAAGAACAGGCGGGGCAGCCGGGTTGGGTGCCGCCATCTCAAATGCCGCCGCCTCAGGTGCCGCCGTCTCAGGGCCCGCCATCCCAGGGCCCGCCATCCCAGGGCCCGCCATCCCAGGGCCCGCCGCCTCCAATGCCGCCCTATGGTCAGCCGCCCCAGTACGGCCAGCCGCCCTATGGCTCGCCGCCTCCATCCACGGGCACCTCCACCGGCGTGCTGATCGCATTGATCTTCGCCGGTCTGGCCATCTACAGCGTCCTCAACGTCGTCATCGGCGTCCTCGTGTTCATCGCCGCGGGCTCCGGGGGTGCCGGCGTCACCCCTTACCTGATCACCGGCACGGTCCTGCTCGCCCTCATCGGCCTCGGCGCGGGCATCGGCCTGCTCTTCGTACGCAGGCAGCCGTGGACCAAGGGCATCGGCCTCGGCCTCATGATCGGGTGGGCACTCTGGTCCATCGTGTCCGCCGGCTACTGCACAGGGCTCAACCCGGGTCTGTATGGCTGACATGCCCTACCACGAGATCTTCGTCGGTCTCGGCGTGCTCGTGGCCTCCGTCGTCTTCGTACGGGAGGCGAGGACGAGAGGCGCGCTCAACGAGCAGTCGCTGACGGCGGTCGCCGGCGCCCTGGTCGGAGGAGCGGTCGGGATGCGGCTGGCGGGCTGGCTCGAGACGCTCGACCTGCAGGACCTCTGGCTGTACGGCTCCCGCAGCATCCTCGGCGGCCTGACCGGCGCGTACGTGGGCGTTCTGATAGCCAAGAGGATCATCGGCTACAAGGAGCGGACCGGCGACCTGTTCGCCCCGGCCGTGGCGCTCGGCATGGCGGTCGGCAGGATCGGCTGCCACCTGACGGAGGCACCCGGCCGGCCGACCGATCTGCCGTGGGGAGTGCACGCGCCCCCGACCACCCCCGAATGCCCTGGCTGCCTCACCGGCCAGGCCATGCACCCGTCGTTCGTCTACGAGATCGTCTTCCAGCTGGCGGCGTTCGCCGCGCTCCTGTGGGCACGCAAGCGGCTGACCCAGCCGGGCGAGCTGTTCACGCTCTACCTGGCCGCGTACGCTGCCTTCCGCTTCCTCGTCGAGTTCACCAGGGCGAACGAGACGGTCTGGCTCGACCTGACCAGGCCCCAGTGGTTCCTGATCCCGAGCCTGCTGCTGCTCGCGCTCAGGCTCGGGTACGGCTGGCGGCGCGGCTACTACGATCCCCTTTTCGAGCGAAAGGTCATGACATGAGCGCAGGCATGGGTCTGCGGGGCGACCGCATCCACAGGTACGTCAACGCGTTCTGCCCGCACTGCCACGGCCAGGACCTCGACAAGGTCGAACGGCTGAGCGGCTATCTGGCCGAACGCGACGGCAAGGTGTGGCTGGAGCGCGGCTGCCGCGAGCACGGCCTAATCAGGACGTTGTACGACGAAGACCCAGAAATCCTGAAATATCTCGAAGAGTGGACCGCCCCGACGAAGCAGCACGTACCCGATATTTCCGGGAACTTCCGTCCGATCCCCTCCGCCTACCTCCACGGCCTCCCCGAGATGCAGACCCAGCACACCTGCATCCTCCTGGAGGACATCGCCGAAGCCTGCAACCTACGCTGCCCCACCTGCTTCGCCGACAGCTCCCCTGACCTGACCGGCATCGTCCCCGTACACGACATCCTCGCGAACGTCGACCAGCGCCTCCAAAGGGAGAACGGCAAGCTCGACGTCCTCATGCTGAGCGGCGGCGAGCCCACGCTCCACCCCGAGCTCAAAACCCTCCTCACCGAGCTCGAGGCACGGCCGATCACCCGCATCCTGATCAACACCAACGGCGTGCTCATAGCCAGGGACGACTCCCTCCTCGACCTCCTCACGGAACACAGGGAGCGAGTGGAGATCTACCTCCAGTACGACGGCCCGTCGGCCGAGGCCTCGAAGCACCACAGGGGAGGCGACCTCACCCGTACCAAGGCCCAGGCGATCAGCAGGCTGTCCGAGCGTGAGATCTTCACGACGCTGGTCATGACCGCCGCGCTGGGGGTCAACGACGGCGAGATCGGCGAGGTCGTACGGCTCGCCCTCGACACCCCGTACGTCGGAGGAGTGTCGATCCAGCCCCAGTTCGCGTCGGGCAGATCGGCCGCCATCGACCCCATGGACAGGCTCACCCACACCGGCGTGCTCAAGCGCCTCGGCCCCCAGACCGAAGGCCTGGTGACCTGGCGCGACCTGACCGCCCTGCCCTGCTCCCACCCGCACTGCTGCTCGGTCGGGTACCTCCTCCGCGACGACTCGAGCAGGTGGCGCTCGCTCACGGCGCTGATCGGGCACGACCGCCTCAAGGAGAACCTCGGCCTGGTCTCCAACCGCATCGCCGACACCGAGCTCCCGCGCGAGCTGCGCCTGGCCGTACAGGAGTCCCTGCTCGGCCTGCTGTCGGAGCAGTCGTCACTGTCGCATCCCCAGATCGGCGAGGTGTGGCGGACCATCTGCGAGAACTGCGACCTCGGCATGTCCACCCTGCTCGCCCTGACGGTCAGGCGGAAGAAGCTGCGCAGGATGCTGGGGGAGCGGGTGGTGCGCATCACGGTCAAGCCGTTCATGGACATCTCGACCATGATCGAGGAGCGGCTCACGCAGTGCTGCGTGCACGTGGGGACGCGGGCCGAACAGGACCAGTGCGCGCCGTTCTGCGCCGTGCAGGCCTGGCCGCAGCTCTCCAGGCAGCGGCTGTCGGTGGTGGCGTCGTGACGGCGCCACGATCCGCTCCGGCCACCGGCGGACCGCCGTACGATCCGCTCCGGTTGTGCGTGTACGCGACCGTCGCGCTGCTGGCCTGGCTGCTCGGGCCGTGGGCGGTGCTGGGGTTCGCGGCGCTGGGGTTCGCCGGTTACTGGAAGGCGCGGCGAGCCGGGCTGACCCGGAGCAAGTGCCTGCTCAGGGACACCCGGCTCGTCCTGGCCTACCTCGGGCTCATCGCCGTCGTGGCGGTCGTGGCGATCATCGTGTGACGGCCAGGAGGTTCAGGACGGTCCACTCCTTGGCGTTCTCGCGGTGTTGCGCGTCCGAGGGCCAGAAGAGGGTCGTGGAGGGGGCGGAGGACAGGAGGCCGTCCATCACGGTCAGGCCCTGCGTGCCGGGAATCCGCTCGCCGAGCCCTGCCGTTTCCCCGGTGGACAGGTCGTACAGCACGCCGAGCGGGGCCCCGCGCTGATCTTTGCCCGCGCCCGCGAGGGCGAGCGCATACCGGTCTCCCACCAGCAAGCGCGGCGAATACGGCTTCAGTTCGGCCGGCAGGATCTTCCGTCCGGTCCCGTCCACGCGCTGCACGAACATCCGGCCCTTCAGATCGCCGGCGCACCACCGGGACGAACACCGCACGACCCGGCCCTTCTCCGGCAACCGCACGTCAAAGGACTGCCTGGTCTCGAGGTTGACGACCCGGTTCTGGTTGCTGATCAGCGCCTTACCGTCGTAGCCGGCCGCCCAGGGCCAGGCGATCAGGTGGAGCCCGTCGCTGCCGGTCAGCCGCGACGGAGCTCCGCCGGTCAGCGGAGCCCGGTAGACGCCGCCACCGTCCTTGAGCGACCAGACGAGGGAGTCGTCCGTGAGGCCGACGCTGTCCACATTCGCGGTGGTCTGCGCGACATGCACGGCCGTGCCGCCCGCGCGCGGCATGATCCAGAAGTGCGTGGGCTTGCCGTACGCCGGGCCGTACCAGGCGAAGTACCGAGAGCCCACCGCCAGGCCCGCCGGGCCGGTCATCTTCTTGATCCCGGGAACCTGGCCGAGCACGCGAGTTGTCTTGCGCATCATGTCGTAGACCTCCAGCCGTGAGGGCTGACCGAGGTCCGGGGCGTTCGTGAACAGCAGCACCTCGGTGGCGCTCAGCGCGGTCACCGGCTGAATCGTCGCGCCCTCGGCGGTTCTCGCCGGCACCTTGGCGATGGCGTTCGGCCACAGCTCGGCAGCCGGCTTGTACCGCGGCGCCGAAGGCGTCACGGCCGGCTGGGCCCTCTGGTCCTCGCCGGACAGCGCCGCCGTCGTCCCGCCCGCCACCGCCACCACCGCGGCCGCCGCGAGCAGCACCCGCACCCGCTGCCTGGTACGGCGTACGCGCCGCCGCGCGGCCACCCCCGCCACGAGATCGAGCCGCTCCACCCGGTCCGCAGCCGTCCGCAGGGTCCTGATCAGGTCCTGTTCGCCTCTCATCGTGCCTCCTGCAGCACTCGCTTGATGCGGAGCTTGTCCAGGGCACGGGCCGCCTGGCTGCGTACGGTTCCACGAGAGATGCCGAGAATGTCGGCGATCTCCTGGTCCGACAGGTCCTCGTAGTAACGCAGCACGAGTACGGCCCGCTGCTTGCGGGGCAGCTCCTGGAGTTCGGACCACAGGTCGGCGTCGCCGTACCGGTCGGGCTCGCCGTGCTCCGGTACGTCGGCGACCAGGTTCTCCCTGCGCCGCCTGCGCCACGACTTGATGTGGAGCCTGACCATGGTCGTGCGCACGTACCCCTCGGGGTCGTCCTTGTTGCGCACGCGGGACCAGGCGTCGCCGAGGCGGGTCAGCGCCTCCTGTACGAGATCGGCCGCGTCCTCGGAATTACCGGACAGCACGTAGCCGTACCGGAGGAGCGCGTCGCCCCGGGCTCGGACGAACTCGTCGAAGTCTTCCACGAACCCAGGGATCGACGAGGGCGCGTTACTGTTGCACGTGAAACCTGGTTATTCGGCGGGGACGTACAGGCTGAGCGTCTCGGCGATGCAGGCCGGCCGCTTCTCGCCCTCCACCTCGATCGACATCTTCAGGCTGGACAGGTAGCCGGCCGGCGTGCCCTTGACGTCGAGCAGTTCGCCCACGGCCCTGATCCGGGCGCCGACGGGGATCGGCCTGGGGAAGCGGACCTTGTTGAGGCCGTAGTTGACCCCCATCGCGATGCTCTCGACCTTGACCATCTCGAACATGAACGACGGCAGCAGTGACAGGCTCAGGTAGCCGTGGGCGATCGTGCCCCCGAACGGCCCCTCCTTGGCCCGCTCCACGTCAACGTGGATCCACTGGTGGTCGTCCGTGGCGTCGGCGAAGAGGTTGACCTGTTCCTGGGTGACGGTGCGCCACTCGGTCGGGCCGAACTTCTCGCCGACGGCCGCCTTGAGCTCCTGAACATTCGCGAAGGTCCGCATGGATCCGAACGCTATTGCGCGGGCGGGACGGCTGCCAAGTTCGGTGGCCGCGCGCCGCGCGCGTGGAAGTGGCCTTCGAACCCCGCAACGCCGAGTGGCTCGGCAATGCTCGCCCTGTTGCGAAGATCTTTACTCGAAACCATCGCATAGGTGTTCGAGTCCGCGCTACAGTTCTAGGTACCGCAATCGAACAAGGGTTCGGCCTGGTGAGAGGGGGTGTGTCCGATGACGGTGCTCGCGCCCGCCCGCGCTCGGACACGCCGTAGCACTTTCTTCCCAAATCTAAGACGGCCGCTATATCCGGCAATAAAGTCCGAGAGCGTGGACCCTGTGCGAAACCCCTACGCCCCCGGCGCCGGGCAACGTCCCCCGGAGCTCGCCGGGCGCGACCGTGAGCTGCAGCAGTTCGAGGTCGTGCTGGAGCGGGTGGCCCGTGGCCGTCCCGAGCGCAGCATGGTCGTCACCGGCCTGCGGGGCGTCGGCAAGACCGTCCTGCTCAACACGTTCAAGTCCATGGCCATGCAGCGGCTGTGGGGCACGGGCAAGATCGAGGCCCGGCCCGACCAGTCGATCAGGCGTCCCGTGGCGGCCGCGCTGCACATGGCCATCCGCGAGCTGGCCCCACGCCACCGCGCTCCCGAGCGCATCGAGGAGTTCCTGGGGGTGCTGAAGGCGTTCGCCATGCGCGATCCGGCGGCGGCCAAGGGCACCTCGCACTGGTCGCCCGGCATCGAGGTGCCCGCCAGCCGCGGGCGCGCCGACTCCGGCGACCTGGAGATCGACCTCACCGAGCTTTTCGTCGACGCGGCGGGCGTGGCCACCGACCTGGCGGTGGGCATCGCCCTGTTCATCGACGAGATGCAGGACGTGCAGCCCGCCGACGTCTCCGCGCTCTGCGCCGCCTGCCACGAGCTGTCACAGTCGGGCGGGCCGCTGATCGTGGTGGGCGCCGGGCTGCCGCACCTGCCGAGCGTGCTGTCGGCCAGCAAGAGCTATTCCGAACGGCTCTTCCGCTACGCGCGCATCGACAAGCTCGACCGGGAGGCGGCCGATCTCGCGCTGATCCTTCCGGCGCGTGAGGAAGAGGTGGAGTTCACCCAGGAGGCCCTCGACGCCCTCTACGAGGCGGCCGACGGCTATCCCTACTTCGTGCAGGCGTACGGCAAGGTCGCCTGGGACCTCGCCCCGCGCAGCCCGATCACCCTCGACGACGTCAAGGTCTCCGCGCCGGAGGCCGAGGAGGAGCTCGCGGTCGGGTTCTTCGGCAGCCGCTACGAGCGGGCCACCCCGGCCGAGCGCGACTACATGCACGCCATGGCCCAGATCGGCGACGAGCCGGTCGCCACCGCGGAGGTGGCCGACGCCCTTGGGCGAAAGCCGTCCAGCCTCTCGCCCGCCCGTGACAGCCTCATCAAGAAAGGGCTCATCTACAGTGCCGAGCGCGGCCTGATCGCGTTCACGGTGCCGCACTTCGGGAAGTTCCTGCGCGCTCAGCCGGTCTGAGCGGCGCCCCTAGACCTCTATTGGGCTGTCTAGTGGGGAAGCTAGACAGCCCAATAGAGCAATATCGGCATGCCTGTCGAGCGGAATCTAACGCTCTATAGCGTCAGGCCGATACCTGCGTATATTCCGGCAGAGATCCGCTGCCTGCACTGCTGACCACGGCCATTCGCACCGCCGGGCGCCGGCCGCTGAGGTAGACGGCGAAGACGACGTCGTCCTGGTCGTGGTTCTGGAAGGCGAAGAAGCGCCAGCACAGCTCGCGCCAGGTGTCGTACGGCTCGGCCGAGGTCAGTTCGCCCTCGTGGGCCCGCCATGTGCCGCTCGCCTTGAGGCGCGCGAGGGTGGCCGACTCGGCCGGGCCGCGGCGCTGCTCGCAGGGGGCGCGGAACCGTACGCGGTCGATCAGCTCCTCGATCTCGGGGGAGAGGACCGCGAGCACGACGACCCCCGCGGCCGTCAGCCAGGACAGGTGCGTCACGGCCAGCCATCCCGGCACCGGCGCCCACACCGACAATCCCGCCATTCCGGTCAGCGCGAGTGTCCTGCCGATCGAGCGCAGTCCGACGGGCGCGGCGCTCACCTCGCCGAAGCAGCCGCAGCCCGCGTCCGGCCGCCGCCTGCGCAGCTCCAGCAGCACGTACGTGGACAGGGCGAAGAAGGCGACCGTACCCCACCGGAAGATCGGATGCGTGGTGACCAGCAGCCCCACGGCCAGCACCACCTCGCCGCCCGCGCAGACCAGCAGCGCGGCGGCCTGCAGGCGGCCCGGCACGAGGACCGCGGGCCCCAGCCTGGACAGCGCGCCGGGCTCACCTCCGGAGCGCACGGTGCTCACCTTGGCCACCATGCCCGCGAGAAGCAGCACGATCAGAAGCGGCAGCTGCGATCCGAGCACGCCCGTGTCACCCCAATCCGATCTGAGCGTTGAAGCACCCTTTGACCAAGTCGCCGCCGAGCTCCACGTAGGAGAACGGCGACAGTTCCACGATCCTCCCGCGCGGCGAGGTGTCACATTCGACGCAGCGGTCGCAGAAACGCCCGGCCACGCATCCGCACGCCACCACGGGCACGTTGGCGTTCCGCTGTGAGCACAAGTTCCTGACCTGCAGCAACGACCCCACCGCGAGGTACGGCAGGCCGGTGCACGACACCCCGGCATCCGGGCAGCCGGTGTCCTGCCGCTCCAGCATCGGGTACGCGGCGCCGCGCTCTTCCTGGTCGAACGTGTCCGACCAGGTGGCCGGGCCCGAGATGCGGGACTGCAGCCCGGCGTAGGCGGGCGGCGGGGCGGGGACGGCGCGGGCCGGGTAGGGAGGCTGCGAGGTCGCCGGCAGCAGGGCCAGGCTCGCCCCCTGCTGCCTGATGCCGATCGCGTCGAACAGGTACCCGGGCTCGAACATGGGATGCCGCACCTGCAGCCGCCCCGACGCCCGGTAGGGAATGGTGATCGTCCGGTGGCCGCGGTGGGGGCCGCAGTCCAGCTCGACCGTCAGGTCCCTGCGTCCGCTGATCGACTGGATCGTCCCGGTGATGCGGGTGGTGTCGGCCCAGATCCGCTCGACGACGCGCCCGGCGCGGGTCCGCATCGTGACCATGGAGCCCGCGGCGAGGTCGGCGGGCGCGACGTCCTGCCCGTGCCAGGCGGTGGCCCAGGGGGCGATCACGAGCCGCTCCTCGGTGCCCGCGGGGGTCTCGATGATGATCAGGTGCGGGCTGATGTCCATGATCTCGCCGGCGACGGCCCGGATGGGCTCTCCGTCGTCCGGATCGGGGCCGGGGACTCCGGACTCGCGGCCGAGCGCGGCCGCGGCGAGCACTCTGCGGCGATCAACGCTCGGATACCCCATCGGCCCCTCCTTCGTCGGGTACTAGATTCACACGACTTGGGGGTGGCTCACACCGTACCGGCGCAGACGGGAGCAAAATACGCATCCCCGGGGAAGTGAGTTGACATCCGGCGACGAACAAACCGCCACCGACCTTGACCGACCTTTATCGTTGGCAGACCGAAACCTGAATTCTGGTTCAGGCTTAATAGGGCATCAGGCTGCGATTCTGGCGACGATGCAGACCACCGGCTGGGAAGACGAGTTCCGCGAGTACGTCAGGGCGCGCGGTCCCGCCCTGCTGCGCGCCGCCCATCAGCTCACCGGGCATCCGCTGGACGCGGAGGACCTGCTGCAGAACGCGCTGACCAAGACGTACCTGGCCTGGAACCGGATCGAGGACCGGGGGGCGCTCGACGGCTATGTGCGGCGGGCCATGGTGAACATCAACATCTCGCAGTGGCGGCGGCGCAAGCTGGAGGAGTACCCGTCGGACGAGCTGCCCGAGACGTGCACCTCTTCGGAGGAGCCGCACGGGGATGTGCACGAGCAGCTGGAGCAGGCCCTGGGCGAGCTGCCGGAGCGGATGAGGGCGGCGATCGTGCTGCGGTACTACGAGGACATGACGGAGCCGGAGATCGCCAGGACGCTGGGGATCAGCGTGGGCACGGTCAAGAGCACGGTGTCGCGGGCCATGGCCAAGCTCAGGAACGCGCTGGGGCGCCGCTGAGACCGTTATGCGCGTTCTGTCTCGTACGTGTCATGCGCGCCGGCCGTGGCGCATGGCCGTACGACGTCCCTGATCTTCCTCAGCGTGGTCAGGAACGTCTCCAGCTCGCCCTCGCCCAGCAGCCCGGTGAACCACTCTTCGATGTCCTTCAGGTGCTGCGGCAGCACGGACTCCAGCCGCTTGCGCCCGGCGTCGGTGAGCACGGCGTAGGAGGCCCGCCGGTCGCTGGAGCAGGCCGCCCTGGCCACCAGCCCTTCCCGTTCGAGCCGGTCGACGACCCTGGTCACCCCGCTCGTCGACAACTCGGTCTGCGCGGCCAGATCGCTCATCCGCAGCCGCTGCCCCGGCGAGCGGGCCAGCCTGATGACGGTCTCGAAATCGACCTCGGACAACCCTGCGGCGCTGAGCGCCGGCTGGAGCCTGGCCATCAGTCCGGCGTGCGTCTCCGCCAGCAGTCCAACGGCCGTCAAGCGCGGGTCGTCAAAATCCATCACATCCATAGAGTAGCGGACGATAGTTGACGCGAGGAATATTCCTCGTGTAGAAATTTGTTGCCGCAGACATCCGCACCGCAACTACCCCTCTGAGGAGAACCCCATGACCACCCGCACCTGGGAGTCCCTGACCATCCCCGCCGCCGGGACCTACAACCTGGACGTTGCCCACAGCCGCATCGGTTTCGTGGTCAAGCACATGATGGTCAGCAAGGTACGCGGTCACTTCGGCACCTTCAGCGGCTCGGTCACGATCGCCGAGAACCCGCTCGAGTCCACCGCCGAGCTCACCATCGACGCCGGCAGCATCGACACGGGCATGCCCGACCGCGACGGTCACCTGCGCAGCGAGGACTTCCTGTCCGCCGAGAAGTTCCCGCAGATCACCTTCAGGAACGCCCGCGTGGTCAGCCACTCGGACGACGAGTTCACCGTCGTCGGCGACCTGACCATCCGCGACGTGACCAAGCAGGTCGAGCTCAAGGTCGAGTACGGAGGCGCCGGCACCAACCCGTGGGGTGGCTCGGTCTGGGGCTACTCGATCTCCGCGGAGATCGACCGCGAGGAGTTCGGCCTGACCTGGAACCAGGCCCTGGAGACCGGCGGCGTCCTGGTGGGCAAGAAGATCAAGATCGAGATCGAGGGCGAGGCGAACCCGGCCGCGTAGCCTGGCGTCGTCGATGTTCGATGTACGTTATCCACAGCCTTGAAGCCCGTCCACGCTCTGGGCGGGCTTCATCCACAGGTAGTTACCCACAGGCTGTTGATAACTCTTGGTGAAAGGCGCGGGAGCAATCACTTTGCCGCCTCGCCAGAAGGCCGGTACGCTGTGCTGAGCCGCGATGGCTTCCGGGAGGATTCGCCTAGTCAGGTCTATGGCGCCGCACTGCTAATGCGGTTTGGGTTTACCGCCCATCCGGGGTTCAAATCCCCGATCCTCCGCAGGCGAGAGGCCCTCTCCCCAGTTTTGGGGAGAGGGCCTTTTTGATCTCTGTGGGCGTCAGGGTTGCAGTTTGGGTTGCAGTTGGCCTCAGGGCGATCCCCAGAGGGCCGCGGCCATGCGGCGATGCCCGCGCCGGCGTCCCCGCGCCGCGCTGCGGCCTGAGGGCTGGTCACGGCGCGGGCGCCGCGCGGGGCATCGCCGCACGCCCGCCACGCCGCAACCCAACAAACGTGCCGACCATCGCCACGCCGCCGCATGACTCCAGGACGCTCACTCCGAACTCAATCGTCAACAATAGTTGACGGCAACATGCCGGTCAATCTAAGTTGACGCCATGGGAAGGGATGAGAAGCCCGGAAACAACGATGTACCGACGCCGGTGATGGTCGATGTAGGTGATCACGCGCTATGCGCACAAGTCCGAGGGAAAGGCCCCACAGCGGTTCTCGACTGCGGCGGCTCAGGGCAGGGCGTGGGCGTCTGGGGGGAAGAATTGGAGCGCGCGTTGGCCGAGCGTGTCACTGTGGTGACTTACGATCGGGCCGGCGTCGGCCGCTCCGGTGGATCCCAGGCCCGTACCGTCACCGAGATGGCCGACGACCTGCGTCGGCTTCTTCGCGCCCTGCACCTCGAACTGCCAGCGGTATTCGTGGGCTGGTCCTACGGTGGGCTCGTCACTCAGCTTTATGCCGCCCGCCATCCCGGTGACGTCGCGGGGCTGGTCTTCGTGGATCCGACCGCCAGCGGAACCCCGCCGGGCTCGGCACTCGTACGCGACCTGTCGTTCCTCCTAGCCCCACGGCTGCTGCGCCTGCGTGCGATGTTCGGCGGCACCCACGCGCGGCCACTGCGCGAACTGGCCGTGACCTTGACCGGGATGCAGAACGCCATGCGCGAGGTCGCCCAGGCGCGTCAGGAGAGCGGGTTGCCACCTGTGCCTATCCGTGTGATCACGGCAGGCAGGCGGCCGCGGATGCCCAAAGCGCATCTGGAGCATCTGAACGCCGACCATCGCGCTCTGGCCGGCCAGTCCCCGCACGGGCAGGTGATGGTCGCCGAGCGTGCCAGTCACCAGGTTCCACTTGAGCAACCCGAGATCATCATTCAGGCGGTTGAGGAGGTGTTGGGGCTGCCGCCAACATCGTAGGAAGACCTGAACGGGTGAGTCGCTGAGATTTCCGATGCTCCCCCTACGATCGCCATGCCTGGTTGGTCGCCGTAGGTTCACATCCCCGATCCGCCGCAGGCGGAGGGCCCTCTCCTTTGATCGGGAGGGCCTTTTTTCAAGGGCGTCATAGTTGCAACGGCTAGGGATTCTCCAGAGGGTGGAGACGAGCGTCGTGCACTCGGACGTTCCCGACGCCAGCCTGCTGGAGGATGGCCTTCCAGCGCTTCCAGTGCCCAGTCTGCATGTTGAACGCGGCCGATTTCGCCGCGTACTGGGAATCGCAGGGCGGATTGCGCGGTGGAGCGATTCAACGACGCCCGGACCTGTGGTTGATCTTTATCTTCTCAGGATGGTGGCTGCCGGTTCTCTACAGTCCTGTCGAACCATGCCATGGTCAGTTCGATCGGGTTGCGGTGAGTACGGCGATGTCACGGTCGAAGCAGACGATGATGTGGCCTTGTGGGGTGGCAGCGACGGCATTGACCAAGTCGGGGAATTCGATGTCAGGGCTGATCTTGTCGAAGGTGGTGAGGCTCCATGCCGCTACCGTTCTGTGGCTGGCGGCAACTGCGATGGGGTGGCCGTCGACCGTGGTGGCGGCGAGTGCGCCCACGGTTCCCGTGGAAAGTTGGCCGATCTGCTGAGCGGTGGCGACGTCCCATACCTTCATCGGTGGGTCGCGCCAGTCGTCGTTCGTGGTGATGGCGATGGGTCGTCCGTCCACGATGGTGGCGGCCACCAGGCGTACCGGTTTGCCGTTGCTTCCGGTGGTCTGGAGTCCGGTGTCGCGGTTGTTGGTGAGGTCACGGACCCGGAAGCCGCCGCCCCACCGTCCGAGGAGGGCGACGGGCTGGTCGTCGAGCGTGGTGGTGGCGAGGTCGTATACCCATCGATGGTCGCTCTTGCGGGGGTTGCCGGTCTCCTCGCCGGTGCGGAGATCCCATACTCGGATGGTCTTGTCGTCGCCGGCGGTGATGGCCCGGGGTGGGTCGTCCGTGTTGTCGGCCGCGACGGCGGTTATCGGGCGGCGGTGGGTCGTCAACGGCGCTCCGGCCGCTTTCCCCAGTGTGAGGTCCCAGAGTCGGACATTGCCGTCCTTGCCTCCGGTGATCGCCATCGCGCGACCGTCCACTTGGGTCGCGGCCACAGCAGTGACGGCGCCGGTGTTGTCCGTGAGTGGCCGGCACACCTGATCGCCGGTGTCCAGATCCCATACTCGTACGGTTTCGTCATCGCTGCAGGTGACCGCCACCGGTCGGCCGGCCACTGAGGTGGTGGCCACCGCCGTGATCGCGGCGTCGTGGCGAACTGGTTTGTCGGCCGGTTCGCCGACGACCAGGTCGGACACGCGGACCGACCCGCCGTCGCAACTCGACACCACCACCTGCCGGCCATCCACCATTGCTGTCGCCACCGCATGCACCGTGCGGGGATGCTGAGGGAACAGCTCACCGATCAGCTCGGCCGTTTTCAGATCCCACACCTGGATAGTCGGCTCGTTGGAGTTGCAGGTGATCGCCACCAGTCGGCCGTGCACAACCGTGGCCGTCACGGCCTCCAGGTCCGCAGATCGGGGGAGGCCAGCGACCGGAAGCCCGGTGGCCAGGTCCGACACGAGTGTGGTCGCCTGGTAGCCACCAGAGACGACCACCAGATGGTCGGCAGCCAGCTCCGCGACCGCGACCGCGCCCACGTGTCCCCTGTGGCCAGTGAACGGGCTGCCCACCGGATCACCGGTATCCAGGTCCCATACCCGGACCGTTCGGTCGCCGCCCGTGACAGCCACCCAGCGGCCGTCCAGCACCGCGGTCGCCACCGCGTACACCGGGCCGGTGTGGCCGCGGAACGGTGCCATCACCTCCTGCCGCGTTTCCAGGTCCCATACCCGTACCGTCGTGTCGTAGCAACCGGTCACCACCACCTGGCGGCCATGGCGTTCCGCGATCGCGAGGGCCTCCACACTGCCAGCCTGAAGGTGGAACGGCTCACCCACCGGCCTACCGGACGCGAGTTCCCACACCCGTACGGTGTCGTCGTCACCACCGCTGACCACAACAGGGCGACCGTCCAGAACGGACATCGCCAGCGCCCTCACCGCGTTCGTGTGACCAGCCCATGGGGCGCTGACCCGCTCGCCGGTTGACAGATCCCATATCCGGATCGTTCGGTCGCCGCCTCCGGTGACCGCTACGGCACGGCCGTCGAAGACCGTGGTCGTCACCGCCGCCACCCAATTGGTGTGGCCGTCGGTGGTGCCTAACGGCGGGCATGACGTCACGCCCTTCGGCAGCAGACTGGTCCAAGTCTGCTGCACACGCCAGGCGGCAGGACGAATATCCGGGACCTCATGGCGGGACAGCGACGACATGCCGGGCATAGTAGTTGCCGGCACCGGGACGCGTCTCCAAGAAACCCGGGGTGGTTGCCCTCCCTGGTGGCGGTGCGTGGCCGGAGCCGGCGGGGCCGCGTGGACAACGTGGGACGGTCCTTCCTGAGCGCCTAATCCCCCAGGGGGCCTCGTCCATACGCTCGCCGGCGTGCTTCATCTGGAGAGTGGCCACATGGGCGTAGCGCTCTGTGGTGGTCACGCGGGTATGGCAGAGGATCTCTTGAACGACACGGATGTGGACGCCTTCCTCGATGAGGAAGAACGCTGCGGTGTGGCGCCGTTCTGCGGCCTGGGCCTTCTTGCGGGTGCGTAGGAGAGCCAAGAGCCGCGTGCAATTCCGTTCGCACTGGTGGAAAAGACCGTGCGGTCGCCGCGAACGCTCATTCTTAACGACAAGCGTTGCAATCGTCGCACAGGGTTTTGATCCAGTAGCGCTCCCTGGCCTGGCCGGGATTGCCGCAGTACTCACAGATCCCGGCCGACTCCTGTTCGGCGGCGCGTACGAGGAGCGTCGCCGCGTCGTCCTCCTGCTTGTAGCGGTCCGCCTCGTGTGGTTCGGGCCACATGTCGCCACCCTCGTGCAGGTGGCGCAGCAGGCCGGTGAGGAGATAGATGCGCAAGGTGCCGTACTTCTCCTTGACCTGCTGGACCCTGTAGCCAGGGCTTACGGCCAGCAGTTCCTCATGCAGGCGTAGCAGCAGCGGATGCCAGCCCGAGCCGACGCCGTCAAGGTGGGCGGGGATCTGTTCCGACATGGCTTCATGATGTGATGCTGCGGGGTCGCGTCAAGAGGCTGGACGTCCCGGGGCGACCTGGGCCGCGCGGATGAGCCATCTGCCGGCCGTCAGCACCCTGCCCTCCGTGCCGCTCGGCTCATCCCCGTTGGGCTTGAAAGACGCTCTCCACAGGATCGTTCAACGTCTCCGCGGGAATGATGGTCCGGCCCACCAGGCCGGCTGCCAGGCGGCGGCGGAAGTCATGAGTGTGCCCGTCGTCAGTGCCCACGCCGGTCGCGACGTCTCTGATGTTGAGCACCTCTTCGCGGGCGCGGAACTGCTGGATACGCCGTCTGACCTCGTCGGCGTCGTCCAAGCGCTCGACGAAGTCGACGGGACGGTCGCTGCGCTGCTCTTCGGCGAGGTCACGGACGAGGTCCCAGGCGCCACTGAGCCGGTGTACGTCGTGCGTGACCTGCTCCATGCGTCGCCGGATCAGCAGCTCGACGGCCACGGCCGGTGGGACGGAGCGTTCCAGATCGGCATTGGCGCCGGGCTGCTGCTCGCGCTGGTCGTCTCCGACGGGCTGGTGGTGGCGCTGGGTACGTTCGCCGTGGCCAGCGGCCTGCACACGCTCACCCATTTCCTGGATCGGCACATTGGCGGCCACGGCAGTGACGTGCCGCTGCTCGGCGTCTTCACCGTGATCGCGATCGCCGCCATCTGGGCGATGTCACGTTTGCCGGGCCCCGGCTCGTCTGGACATCGACACCTGAGCGGAAAGAGGAGGCAGTCATGAAGGTTGTGATCGCCGGTGCGACAGGAGCGATCGGTCGCCCCCTGGTCGCGGCGCTGCGCGAGGCCGGCCACGAGGTGCTGGCGCTGACCCGGGACGTTCGTGCGTCGGTTCCCGGCGCCAGGACCGTGGTGGCCGACGTGCTGGACCGAGACGGTCTGCTGCGGGCCGTGGACGGCCTGAGCGCCGACGCAGTGATCCACCAGCTGACCGCCCTCAGCAAGCCTCCGGCCAAGTACGCGGACATGGCGATGACCAACACCCTTCGCACCATCGGCACCACGCACCTGCTGCAGGTCGCCCGGGCGGTGGGGGCGCGCCGATTCATCACCCAGTCGATGGTGCCCGGCTACGGCTACATCGATCACGGGCAGCGGCCGTTGACCGAGAAGGACCCGTTCGGCGAGGCGCGTGGCACGAAGGCCGACCCGATCGTGGCGGCCATGCGCTCCACCGAGCAGCAGGCGTTCAACGCTGAGGGGATCGACGGCATCGCCCTGCGCTACGGCGCGTTCTACGGCTTGTCCGGGTCGGAGGGGCTCGTGACGGCACTGCGGGCAGGCAGGCTGCCGGTGCCGCGTGACGGAGGGGGGACCATGTCGTGGATCCACCTCGCCGACGCCGCTGCCGCCACCGTCGCGGCCCTGGAGAAGGGTACGGGCGGGCAGGCGTACAACATCGTCGACGACGACCCGATCACCTGGGGAGAGATGATCATCGAGCATGCGCGCGCCGCCGGCACCAAGCCGCCCCGCGCGCTGCCCAACTGGATGATAAGGATCGCCGCGCCGTACTTCGCCAAGCTGATGATCGACACCTCCATGCGCGTGTCGAACGCCAAGGCCAAGGCCAAGCTCGGCTGGACGCCCAGCCTGCCCGGCTACCGGGAGGGCATCCGTCGCGACATCACCGCCTGAAGGACGGTGCCGCCTCGGCATAGGTAGGGCTGTCCCTACCACGTACAGGCCCGTACACAGGGTCGATGGCCGCGGCCCCGGCTCGTAGCGTTTTCCCCATGAGAGCCCTCCAGCGCCGTCTCGCCACCGACACCCGCTACACGTTGCTCGGCCTCCCGCTGGCCGTCGCCTCGTTCGCCGTCACCGTCGTCGGGGTCTCGGCGGGCCTCGGCAGCGCCGTCGCCTTCGTCGGCCTGCCCGTGCTCGCCGCGACCGCCGCCGCCTCCCGCCACCTCGCCGACCTCGAGCGCGTCGCTCTCCCTGGCGTGCTCGGCCACCCGGTCGCCCGCCCGCCGTACGCGCCCGCCCCCGAGGGAGCGGGCTGGTTCCGCCGCGCGATGAACCCGTTGACCAGCGGCCAGGCGTGGATGGACCTGCTGTACGGGATCATCGCGTTCCCGTTCTCGTTGGTCGCCTTCGTGCTCACCACGGTGTGGTGGGCCGGGGCCCTCGCCGGTCTCACCTTCCCCATCTACGGCTGGGTCATCGCCCGGATCCCCGGTGCCGAGCATGGGGTGGTGCTCCAGTGGCTGGGGCTGCCCGAGACCCCCACGATGTTCGTGGTCGCCAACACGGCCGTGGGCGTCCTGTTCGCGCTGACCCTGGTGCCGGTGGTCCGGATGGCCGCCCTGCTCAAGGCGGGCGTGGCGCAGGTCATGCTCACCCGCGCCGCCTATGTCACGGAGCGGCCCGCCGTGAACACGGAGTCGGCGTGGCTCGCCGGATGACGATACGTCCCTTGCCCATGGTCGCCTCTGCCCCCGCCAGCCGGGGCAAGGCGGCCATCGTCATGTTCCCCGGTTGAGGTTTCCCTACGGACAGCCCTTGAGGATCGGCACCCCGGTGTGGCGTCACCGACTTCGCCGGTCCCCCGGGGACACGATGAATCACACCTGGGAGACCGGCCGGCGGCACACCAGCCGCCGCGGCACCGGTATCCGGCACCATGAAGCGGTGGCCTGGTCGTACGCCTCACGGCTCGCGAGAGCCCGGCGGTCAGGGGGTGGTGTCCACCGAGGACAACGCGGTGAGGACCCGGTGCCGTAACAACTCGTACTGCTCACGACACCGACGGGGTGCATCCGGCGGCCGATGCTGTACGCGACCATGTACGACGACTTCGCCGGGACGGAATTGATCGGACGTGAAGTCGACCTCGGTACCGTCAGGCAGTCGATTCCAGTAGTGGTTCCAGACCTTGACTCCATCGACATGAACCTCGCCAAGGATCAGATCTCCCCCGAGCAAGTCCTGAACTACCAGTGCCGTCGTCCCGCACTGCCCCCTCGCTGGGTTGTCGGGCCGCCAGTGCTCCTGGTTGACGGGATCGCAGGTGTCAGACCCCCAGGCGGCGCGCAGCAACGGTCGTAACAGTTCCACCTTCAGCATCCCGAGAGTGTCGCAAACAGGTGCGACAATCTACGGCGCAACTCCGGCACCGCACCCACAGGTTTGAAGACAGGCTCTGCTACCGGCGACCGCCACTGCTGACGTCCCCCGGCACCGGCCGTCACCCGGCTCCCGCCCCTCCGGGGAGGGGCGGGAAGCACTCGTCTACGGCGTCACTGTCAGTCGAGGATGTGGGAGGTGGCGCGGGCGTAGCGGTCGCGGATCGAGGGGATCGCGTCCCCCTCGTACGTCTCCGTCTCCTCCGACCGCCAGTCCGGCGAAGTGACGACCAGGGTGGCGGCCTGGTGGGCGGCGCCGTTGGCGACGTACTCGGCCGGCGGCGGCACCGTGATCGGGACACCGAAGACCGTGGGAGCGATGCGGCGGACCGCCTCAGAACGGGCCGCGCCGCCGATCAGCAGCACCCGCTCGGGCTTCATGCTCAGCGCGTCGAGGGCGTCGGCGAGGCCGCACAGCATGCCCTCGATGGCCGCCCGGGCCAGGTGGGCGGGTGTGGAGGTGGCCAGGGTCAGCCCGTGGATGGAGCCCGTCGCGGTGGGGCGGTTGGGGGTGCGCTCGCCCTCCAGGTACGGCACGAGCGTCAGCCCGTCCGACCCCGGCGGCGCCTGGAGCGCGAGGTCGCTCAGCTCGTCCAGGCTTACCCCGGCGATGCGGGCGGCGGCGTCCATGACGCGGGCGGCGTTGAGCGTGCAGACAAGGGGAAGGAAGTGGCCCGTGGCGTCGGCGAAGCCGGCGACCGCGCCGGTGGGGTCGGCGCGGGGCGACTCCGCGACCGCGAACGCGGTGCCGGAGGTGCCCAGCGACACCACGACGTCACCTGGCCGGGCGCCCACGCCGAGCGCGGCCGCCATGTTGTCGCCCGTCCCCGGCGCGATCATGACCGCGCCGCCCTCGAAGGCCGCCTCTGTCGGACCCAGCACCCGGGGGAGCACAGGGACCGCTCCGAACGCCAGCTTCAGCAGGTCCGTACGGTACGCCCCCGTCGCCGGTGACCAGTAGCCCGTCCCCGAGGCGTCCCCCCGGTCCGTGGTGAGCTGGTCGATCGGCGGCACAGGGGCGTCAAGGGAGAAGTCTCCCGAGGCGATCGCGCCGGCCAGACGCCACGTGAGCCAGTCGTGCGGCAGGCAGACGGCGGCGGTACGGGCGGCGCTGTCGGGCTCGTTCTCGGCCAGCCAGCGCAGCTTGGTCACCGTGAACGAGGCGACCGGCACCGACCCCACCGCGGAGGCCCACGCCTCCGGCCCGCCCAGCTCCGCGACCAGGTCGGTGGCGGCCCGGGCGGAGCGGGTGTCGTTCCACAGCAGGGCGTCACGTACGACATTTCCGGACTCGTCCAGGCAGACCATGCCGTGCTGCTGCCCCGCCACGCTGATGGCCTGCACATCGGAGAGCCCACCGGCCTCCTCGATGGCCCGCAGCAGCGCGGCCCACCAGTGCGACGGATGCACCTCCGTGCCGTTGGGATGCGGCGCGCGGCCCTGCCGCACCAGCGCGCCCGTCTCCGCGTCACGAATGACGACCTTGCAACTTTGCGTCGAGGAATCGACCCCAGCGACCAGCGTCACCCACGAACTCCTAACAAGTGCTCCAGCGCAAGCTGGTTGAGATGCGTGAAATGGTATCCGCGCGCGGCGGCCACCTCCGGACCGAAGTCGTGGGAGGTCAGATCGGCCGGCGTCTCGCCGCGGTTGAGCGTGGGCACTTTCAGCCCGGTCTCGGCAAGCGCTTTCCCGAAGGCCGCGATCGCACGGTCGCGATGGGACTGGGCGGCGAGCATGTCTCCGATGCTCCCCTGGCGATCAGCTCTTCACAAGCCCGAGGGGTCGCGCCCGACGCTGATCTCCTCGGCGATCTTGCGGATCTCCGCCACCTCGAGGCCGGGCGCCTTGGGGAGGTGGCGCATCAGCGCCTCCATCACCACGGGCACGGGCTGGCCGGCGAACCGCCCGGCAATGCCGTGGACCGCCCTGAACAGCGCCTCTTCGGTGTCGTGCATCGGCCTCTCCTTCGTCGGGTACCCGGAGAACGGTACGGCCTCCACCCGACAGATTTCTCGCTCCCTCTCCCCGCGTGTCCCGCAGAAGATCACGCCTCCAGGGTCCTGCGGACCGCGACGCAGATCTCGTCGAGCTGTCGTACCTGCTCGGGCGTCAGCGCGTCGAACAGGCTCCGCCGTACCTCCTCCACATGCCCCGGCGCGGCGGCGGCCAGCGCGGCGAACCCGTCGTCCGTGAGCACGGCGAGATTGCCGCGCCGGTCGGCGGGGCAGCGCTCGCGGCGGACCCACCCGCGCTCCTCCAGGCGGGCGACGGCGTGCGAGAGACGGCTCTGGGAGCTCTGCGCCCTGGCGGCCAGCTCGCTCATCCGCATCGAGCGTCCGGGCGTCTCGGAGAGCGCCACGAGGATCATGTAGTACGTGTGCGGCATGCTCGCGTCCCGCTGGAGCTGGCGGTCGAGCGCCTCGTCGATGAGCTGGGTCGCCGCCAGGAAGTTCCGCCAGGTGTGCTGTTCGTCCGCATCCAGCCATCTCGTCATGCGGTCAATTTAGTTGAACTCTCATATACTTGGCATCGGACTCGGCAGAAAGGGGAAAAGCCATGCCTGTCCAGCGGCTCAACCACGCGGTCCTTTACGTCCGTGACGTGGAACGCAGCGTCGCCTTCTACCGCGAGGCCCTCGGCTTCGAGGTCGTGATGGGCATGCGAGGCGCGGCCTTCCTGCAGGCTGCCGGCTCGACGAACGACCACGACCTGGGCCTGTTCGAGATCGGCGCGAACGCGGGCCCCTCGCCGGCCGGGCGCACGTCGGTCGGCCTCTACCACCTGGCGTGGGAGGTCGACACCCTCGACGAGCTGGAGCGCGTCGCGGTCAAGCTGACCGAGCTGGGCGCGCTGGTGGGCGCATCCGACCACGGCACGACGAAGGCGCTGTACGCCAAGGACCCGGACGGGCTGGAGTTCGAGGTGTCGTGGCTGGTGCCGGCCTCGCTGCTCACCGACGAGATCCTCGCCTCGCGTGCCGGCATCCGCCCGCTTGACCTGAGCGCCGAAAAGGAGAGGTTCGGCGGGCAGACCCGTGGCGGGGTGGGGGTCTCGATCCCGGTCTGAAGTACCGTGGGTTGTATACGGCCCTTCTTCCACGGAGAACGGTCATGCCAAGCGATCCTGACCACGTGCTCGACGCCATCGACGGCGTCGTCGACGAGTGGGAGACGCTGAGCGCGGACGCCATGCGCTGGGCGCCTCCCGAGGACAAGAGTCCCGACTTCATGGCCGAGATGACGGAGATCTTCGGTCCGCTGGTCAACGCCTTCGCGCAGGCGTTGCGGCCCGTCAGCGACGCGTTCGAGCGGGTGCTGCACACCTTTGACGAGGACGACTAGCCGGTGGTGCGGCGCCGCGGCGTCCGGCTCGGCGTCCCGCGACGGCGTCCCGCGACGGCGTGCCGGCAGCGGCACACCCACTGCCGGCGCCACGCCCCGCCCCGCAGCTCAGCCCTGACGTATCGGGCGCAGCGCGCCGGCCAGCCTGGCCAGCTCCCCGAGCATGTCGTCGGCCGCGGACTCCATGACGTCGTTGGCGTGCACCTTGCCGTCCTCGCCGATGAACTGCGTGTGGAACGGGATGTTCACCGCCTCCAGCACCGGGACCATCTTCAGCGTGCTGACGACCTGGCGCAGGCTGTTCGTGGCGCGGGTGCCTCCGGAGACCCCTCCGTAGCTGACGAACCCGGCCGGCTTGTGGTGCCACTCGTGGTGCAGGTAGTCGAGCGCGTTCTTCAGCACGGCGTTGAAGCTGTGGTTGTACTCGGGCGTCACGAACACGAACGCGTCGCCCCTGTCGATGGTGGCGCTCCACTCCTTGGTGTGGGCGTTCACGTACTGCCTGAGCCTGGGGTGGTTGGGCTCGTCCATGAACGGCAGCCCGACCTCGGCCAGGTCGATCAGCTCCACCTCGAAGAGGCCGGAGTCCACGGCCCTGCCGTGGAACCAGTCGGCGATGGGACGGCCGGCGCGGCCCGGGCGGGTGCTGGCGACGATGATCTGCAGGACGGGCTTGCTCATCTTTCAACTCCTGTGCTCAGTCAGACAGCCTACTCAACATTATTGAGTTGCTTTACATTCCTTAGCAAGTTAAGATCTTCAGTGTGAGCTTGAACTCGGTGTGCACCCGCTTCCACATCGCCTTGGAGCTGATCGGCGCCCGGTGGTCCGGAGCGGTGATTCACATGATCTTCAAGGGCGCCCATCGCTACGCCGACCTCAAATCGGCCATTCCCGGCATCAACGACACGATGCTGGCCCGGCGGCTGCGCGAGCTCGAGGCCGCCGGGCTCATCGAGCGCCGCGTGCTGGCCACGTCGCCCGTACGGGTCGAATACCACCTGACCGAGATGGGGCAGGAGCTGCGGCCCGTGCTGGACGAGCTGGTGACATGGGCGCACAAGTGGATCCCGCTGCCGGAGGCCAAGTCCGCTTAGCCGTCCGGTCCGTCAGGGCGGGACGCTAGGTCCGGTCGGCCAGCCTGTCGGTCACGGCCGCGAGCGTGTCCGCCATCCCCGGGCCGTGGCCGGCGTCGTCGAGCACGATCAGCTCGCAGCCCGGCCACGCCCGCGACAGCTTCCACGCGGTCTCCAGCGCCGTGCTCACGTCCAGCCGCCCGTGTACGAGCACCCCTGGCACGTGCCCCAGCTTCGCCACGCCTCGCAGCAGCTCGTCGTCCCCCAGCCAGGCGGCGTGCCGCCAGTAGTGGGTGACCAGGCGCGCGAAGGTCACGCGGAAGTCCCGGTCGTCATAGCTCGGGTCGCGCTCGAGTCCTGGGAGCAGCCGTACGTGCCGGTCCTCCCACTCGCACCAGTCGACGGCCGCCTTCTCGCGCACCGCGAGATCCGGATGCTCCATCAGCCTGGCGTAGGCGTCGGCCAGGTTCCCGTCCCTGTCCTGCTCGGGCACGCCGTCCCTGAACCGCTCCCACTCCTCGGGGAAGACCCGGCCCATCTCGCGGGTGATCCACTCCACCTCGCGCCTGGTGGTGGTGCCGACCCCGAACAGCACGACCTCGGAGACCCGCTCCGGGTGCCGTACGGCGTACGCGAGCCCCAGCGTCGCCCCCCACGACCCGCCGAACACCATCCACTTGCCGATCCCCAGGTGCTCCCGCAGCAGCTCCATGTCCGCGATCAGGTGATGCGTGGTGTTGGCGTCCAGGCTCACCGCCCAGTCGCTGACGCCCGGCGTGCTTCTGCCGCATCCGCGCTGGTCGAAGAGGACGACCTGGTACCTGTCGAGGTCGAACCTCCGGTACCAGCCCGGCCCCGCGCCGGAGCCGGGCCCGCCGTGCACGACCACGGCCGGCTTGCCCGCCGGATTGCCCGCCACCTCCCAGTACACGAGGTTGCCGTCGCCGACGTCGAGCATCCCTTTGTCGTACGCATGCATGTGCTCACCCTTCCGATCTAACAGTGCTGTTACATTAGCTGCTGTGATCGTTCCGAGCGGCGGGACGGGATCCTCTTGGGCAGGGGCGGCGGCTTCGGGGCCTCCTGTGGCTCGGGCGCCGGCGGGTCGGTCTTCCTGGCGCTCCGCCAGCGTGAGGGGAAGACGGAGGCGGCGAGCAGGATGCACCCCGTGGGCAGCGACCAGGTGTAGAGCAGGGACATGTAGCCCTCGAGGAACTCGCTCGGCACCAGGTCGAATCCCATCCGGTGGTCACCGCCCAGGGCGATGCGCACCAGGGCCGCCCCGATGAATCCGGTGAAGGCGAGGCCCGGCAGCAGCGAGGCGAGTGGCGAGACTCTCGACCCCGCGAGGGCTCCGATCAGGATCAAGGTGCCGACGAACACGGCCATCACGACCCAGTCGACGGTCATGCGCGCCGTGCCGCCGAAGCGCTCGAACCCGACGATGAAGCCGGCCGCGATCAGTGGAGTGGCCAGCAGTCCCGCGCCGGCGCCGAGCAGGTGACGAACACCATTACGCACAGAGAACACCTCCAGCCACGCGACCCTACCGACCCACCCCGCCGATCACCTTTTAGGCGGTAAATCAGCGGCCCGCCCCATGTCCGAAAAGCCCCCATAACACCGAAATAGAGGCTCTTTGGCATGCTGGCAGAAGCCGTACCAAACGTTAGCTTGACAGCACCCCCACCCGAGGAGTGCACATGTCGAGTAAGCGCTGTGCGCTGGTGGGCGGCGTCATCCTCGCCGCCTGCCTGGCCACCCCCATCAGCTCCGCAGCAGCTGATCAGGCGCCTCAATCCGCCTCCCCAACCCCGCCTCCTGCCGTGGTCGACGCGCTGGAGCGCGACCTCGGCCTCTCCGAGCAGCAGGCACTCATCCGGCTGGCCAACGAGGAACGCGCCGCGGCCACGGACGCCACGCTGACCGCCCAGCTCGGCGCGTCGTACGGCGGCGCCTGGCTGAACGACGACGCCTCCAAGCTCCTGGTCGCCACCACCGACCCCAGCACCACCGCCACGATCGAGTCGCACGGCGCGCAGCCCGTCGTGGTCGCGCGTTCGCTCGCCCAGCTCGACGCGATCATGCAGCAGGTCGACCGGGCCCCGAGGCGCGTCAAGGCCGCGGCCGCGCTCTGGTACGTGGACGTGAAGACCAACAGCGTCTCCATCCAGGCGCCCACCACCGAGGCCGCCGAGGCCCTGGTCACGGCCGCGGGCGTGGATCGCGGCGCGGTCAGTGTGTCGGTGACCGCCGAGCGGCCCGTGCCGCTCATCAACATCATCGGCGGCGCCCCGTACTACATCGGCTCCAGCCGCTGCAGCGTCGGCTTCTCCGTCACCAAGGGCAGCACGCCGGGCTTCGTCACCGCCGGGCACTGCCGCCTGGCCGGCAGCACGACCAGCAACCCGACGGGCACCTTCCAGGGCGCGTCCTTCCCGGGCAACGACTACGCCTGGGTCGCCGCCCCCGGCAACACCCCGCAGCCGTGGGTACGCGGCTCCGGCGGCGCGAACGTGATCGTCCGCGGCTCCACCCAGGCCGCGGTGGGCTCGTCCATCTGCCGCTCCGGTTCGACCACCGGCTGGCACTGCGGCACCATCCAGCAGCACAACGCCACGGTCACGTACCCGCAGGGCACCGTCAGCGGCCTGACCCGCACCAACGTGTGCGCCGAGCCGGGCGACTCGGGCGGCTCGTTCATCTCGGGCAGCCAGGCCCAGGGCATGACCTCGGGCGGCTCGGGCAACTGCTCCAGCGGCGGTACGACGTACTACCAGCCCGTCAATGAGGCCTTGAGCGCGTACGGCCTCACGCTCAAGACCGGCTGAGCCCCCCGTCGGCTCCGCTGACCGAAACCCCGCGCCGCGTGCCCAGGCCGAACTGGGCACGCGGCGCGGCATTTTTTCTGCCCCGCTCGCCGATGAGTTTTCGCGCCTCGCCCGGTCTGTCCCTGTGGAAGGGATTCGGACCCACCAGTGAGGAATCATGTTCGAGAACACGAAGGCGTTCAGCGGGTTCGCGGTGAACGACATCGCGGCGGCGAAGCAGTTCTACGGCGAGACGCTGGGACTGCGCGTCTCGGAAGAGCACGGGATGCTCACCCTGCACATCGCGGGCGGCAGGGACATCCTCGTCTACCCGAAGGAGCAGCACACCCCGGCCACGTTCACGATCCTCAACTTCCCGGTCGAGGACATCGACAAGGCCGTGGACGAGCTGACGGAGCGGGGCGTGCGCTTCGAGCGCTACGAGGGCTTCCCGCAGGATGACAGGGGCATCCTCCGCGAGGGACCGCCCATCGCCTGGTTCACGGACCCGGCGGGGAACGTCCTGTCGGTCGTCCAGCAGTAGAGGCGAAGTCAGGGTCGGGTCAGGGACGGCTCGGGATGGAGCCGGATGTGGGGTGAGGGTCGCGGGCGGGAGAGTGGGCCCATGACCGCAGTACAGAGGCTCTACCCCCTGATCGCCTGTGCCTCCATCCTGATCTCGGTGGTCGCCGTGGTGGTCGGGCAGTTCGGGCCCGACCCCTACCTCGACCCCCTCAATGTCACCGTCAGCGAATACGCCGTGTCCGACCGCGGGGGCGTCACGGAGATCGCCATGGCGGTGCTGGGGATCGGGTCGCTGGCGCTCCTGGCGGGGCTGCGGTCGGCGGGGGCGCCGGTGCGGGGGATGCCTGAGTGGTTGCTCGGGGTGTGGTCGGGAGCGCTCGTGGTGGCGGCCCTGGTCCCGACCACGCCCCTTGGGGCGGATCTCGATCTGGCGGCGCAGGTTCACCGGTACGTGTCCGTAGCGGCGTTCGTCAGCCTGCCCGCCGCCGGGGCTTTGCTGGTGCCCAGGCTCGGCTCAGACGGCCGCTGGCGGCCTGTGGCGCGGGTGGTGGAGTGGGTGACCCTCGCCGGGGGGTTCGGGCTGCTGGCGATCACGTACGTGGCCATGCCGGGGGACCGGGTGCTGATCGGGCTCGTCGAGCGGTTGCTGCTCGGGGCCGAGGTGAGCTTGCTGGCCGTGCTCGCCGTCTGGCTGACCCGGCTGGCATGGCGTTCGAGCGGCGGCCCGAGCAGCGCACGAAGCACGAATTTCCCCGCATATCACGAAATTATCGCGAGTCGATCTTAAAACCACCCGTTTCGGTGCTATTCTCTCCCGCGATCTTCTATCCGGGAGCAGGTGTCATGGCATCGGGCAGATCCATCAGATTCAAGATCTCGACGCTGCTCGTCATCCCCTTGATCTCCCTGATCGCGCTCTGGGGCTTCGCCGCGAGCACCACGTGGGGAGAGGCGCTCAGTCTGCTCAAGGTCGAGACGATCTGGACGGGCGTGATCAACAACGCCGACGGCCTGATCGGCAACCTCCAGACCGAGCGGCTGGCCTCCGCCGAGCAGCTGGCGGGCACGGTCACGGCTCCTGACGCGCTGAGCAAGGCCAGGGCCAAGGTCGACAACAACAGGAAGAAGCTGCGCGAGCAGGCGATGAGCGCGGACGTGCAGTCGGCGCTCACGCAGGACATGAAGACGCAGCTCCAGTCGGTGTTCGAGGCGATCGACCGGATCCCGGACATCCGCCGCAAGGTGGACGACCGCAAGTTGGCACCAGGCGCCCTCGTCACCGAGTACGCGAAGGTCTCCGACGAGATCCACCTGCTCTACTCCCGGCTGACGGTCAGCACCGACCTCGAGCTGGCGCTCCAGGTGCAGGGTCTGATCGCCGCCGACGAGGTGCGCGAGCTCCTGAGCCGGGAGCACGCGCTGATCGTGGCCTCGAACGGCCGGCTGACCATGATGTCCGACCTCCACCTGCTGGCGGGCCTCGACAGCACCAGGACGTACCTGTTCCCCAAGGCGCTGGCCAACCTCGACACCGACCTGCGGGCCCCGTTCGAGAAGCTCTACTACTCCCCGCGTTACAACACCATGGAGAACCTGCTGGAGAGCTACATCTCCGGCCAGCCGGTGGACGTCGAGCTCTGGCGGGGCGTGGCGGACGCGGTGCAGAAGGAGTACAGAGAGGCCGTCTGGCGCACCGGCGACAAGCTGCTGGCCAGGATGGAGCCCGCGGGCGTGGGCATCGTGGTGCGCGCCGCCGTCGCGGGCGCGCTCGGCCTGATCGCGGTCGTGTTCTCCATCTTCATCTCGATCAGGGTCGGCCGCAGGCTCACCCGGGAGCTGGGGGGACTGCGCCGTACCGCGTTGGACCTGGCCGAGATCAGGCTGCCCAACGTCGTGGCGAAGCTGCGCAAGGGCGAGAGCGTGGACATCGCCACCGAGGCGCCGCCCATCACGGTCGACAAGAACGCGACCAGCGAGGTCAGCGACCTGGCCGCGGCGTTCGACAGCGTGCAGGGCACGGCCGTGGACGCGGCCGTCGAGCAGGCCAGGCTGCGCGAGGGCGTGTCCGAGGCGCTGCGTAACCTCGCCAGGCGCAGCCAGTCGCTGCTCCAGCGCCAGCTCAAGATGCTGGACGAGATGCAGCGCCAGACGGAGGAGCCGGAGGCGCTGGAGCGGCTGTTCCGGCTCGACCACCTGACCACGCGCATGCGCCGCCACGCCGAGGGCCTGGTGCTGCTGTCGGGCGGCTCCGCGGGCCGCAGGTGGCGCGGCGTCATCTCGGTCGAGGACGTGCTGAGCGGCGCGGCGGCCCAGGTCGAGGAGTACACCCGGGTACGCGTCTACCCGATGTCCGAGTGCGGTGTCTCGGGCGCGGCGGTGGCCGACCTGATGCACCTGTTCGCCGAGCTCATCGAGAATGCCGCCTCCTTCTCCTCGCCCAGCAACGAGGTCTCCGTACGCGGCGAGATCGTCGGCAGGGGCTTCGCCGTCGAGATCGAGGACCGCGGCCTGGGCATGGACGAGGCCACCCGTAGGGCCATCAACGACCGCCTGGCCAGCCCGCCGGACTTCGACCCCTCGCAGACGGAGCGGCTCGGCTTCGCGGTGGTCGCCATGCTCGCGGCCAGGCACGGCGTCCGGGTGACGCTCAAGCCCTCGCCGTACGGCGGCACCACCGCCATCGTGCTCCTGCCGGGTTCGCTGGTCGAGCCCATGCCGACCCAGGCCCCGGTGCAGCCGATCGAGTTCGAGTCCGTCTCCGTGTCGGTCGTACGGTCCGAGCCCACGGGGCCCCACGAGCTGCCGCGCCGCGTCCGTACCAGCAAGCGCGGCGGCGGCCAGGCGCCGAGCGGGCTGCCGCAACCGTCTCAGCAGGAGCCGCAGCAACTGCCGCAGCAGCTGCGCCAGGAGCAGGAGGAGTCGGGGCTGCCCCGCCGCCATCGGCAGCGGGAGACGGGCCTGCCGCAGCGCGATCGGCAGACCGGGCTGCCGCAGCGTGACCGGCCGGTCGGCCTGCCGCAGCGGCTCAAGCAGGCGCCGCCGCCCCCCGCGTCGCCGGCCCCGGAGCGCTCGCCGGAGGAGGCCAGGGCGCTGCTCTCCTCGCTCCAGTCAGGCTGGCAGCGCGGGCGGCAGGACAGTGAGCAGGATGGGGGATCTCAGTCGTGAGCGAGCACGAGTGGGTCGACGAGGAGGCAGGGCCAGTCGTACGGCCGTACGCGGTCGCCCGCGGGCGCACCAAGGCCACCTCCTCCTCGGTGCTCGACCTGCTGGCGACCGTCGTCTCGACAGGGTCGCCCGTCCCGGCCAAGGCCGAGCTCACCGCACAGCACCGGCGGCTGCTGAGCGCCGTGAGCGGCCAGACCAGGCCCGTCGCCGAGGTGGCCTCGGATCTGGGCCTGCCGGTCGCCGTCGCGCGGGTGCTCATGGGGGACCTGCTCGAGCACGGCCTGATCACGGTACGTCCGCCGCGCGACGAGGCCACCACCGCCACGGAGAGCCTGCTCCGAGAGGTGATCAACGGCCTGAGGGCGCTCTAGGCGGCCGCCCGGTCGGCCGGCTCGCAGGAGGCCGCTAGTTCGCCGAGGTCAGCGTGCGCAGGGAGTGCTCGACCAGGGTGATCATGACTTCCTTGGCGGACGCGCGCCGCCGCACGTCGCACAGCATGATCGGCACGTCGTCGTCCAGGTCCAGCGCCACGCGCACGTCGTCCACGCTGTGGCTGGCGGCCCCGTCGAAGCAGTTGACCGCGACCACGAACGGCGTGCCGCGCTGCTCGAAGTAGTCGAGGGACGGGAAGCAGTCGGTCAGCCGCCGCGTGTCCGCGATCACGACCGCGCCCAGCGCGCCGTGGGACAGCTCGTCCCACATGAACCAGAACCGCTCCTGTCCGGGTGTCCCGAACAGGTACACGACCAGCCCGTCGCGGATGGTGATGCGACCGAAGTCCATCGCCACGGTCGTGGTGTTCTTGGCCTCCACGCCATCGAGGTCGTCGACCCCGATACCGCGGTCGGAGAGCACCTCCTCCGTGCGCAGCGGCTTGATCTCGCTGATCGACCCGACCAGGGTGGTCTTGCCGACGCCGAACCCTCCCGCGATGAGAATCTTCAGCGCGACGGGGTCCTCAGAGAGCACGGAGTCCATTGATCACTTCCTTGAGAATGCGCTCATTCGACCGCGACCCTCCGGCGGAGGGCGACGTCACCGAGATGAGGCCGTGGTCACGCAGGTCGCCCAGCAGGACCCGGACGACGCCGACGGGCAGGTCGAGCTCGACGGCCAGGTCGGCCACCGAGATCGGGTCACGGGCTGCCCGCAGGATCAGTTGTTGCTCAGGACCGAGCTCGCCGGGCGGGTCGCCGATGGCGCGCACGGATGCCACGAGGTCGAACGCGTCCCCTGACGAGCGCGTGCGACCCCGGATGAGAGCATAGGGCCGGACGACGGGCCCCGCCTCCTCATCGAACCACTGCGGGCCATGGCTCATGACGCTCCAGCGCGCGGATTGGTGGTGATGTGCTGGCCCACCCGCTTGACCAGCATCGCCATCTCGTAGGCGATGTGGCCGACGTCCACGTTCGCATCGGCGATCACGGCCAGACACGTGCCCTGTCCCGCAGCGGTGACGAACAGGAACGCCGACTCCATCTCCACAATGGTCTGGCGCACGTCGCCGCCGCCGAAATGGCGTCCGGTGCCACGGGCCAGGCTCTGGAACCCGGCCGCCACAGCCGACAGATGCTCGGCGTCCTCCCGGGACAACCCCTGGGAGTAACCCACAGCCAGACCGTCGGTCGACAAGAGGACAGCCTGGCGCACGGCGGCGACCCGGGTGGTCAGGTCGTCCAGCAGCCAGTTCAGTTCACCGGTGTTGGTGCTCGGCGCAGTCATGTATCCCCCTTACTCATGGCCCCTCCTCAGAGGCTTCTTCTCGGGCGCGTTGGGTTCCCCGCTGGAAGGCGGAGAACAAGTCCCTGACCTCGTCGGGAGAGCGTTCCGGCCGCGGCTCCTGCTCGGCGGGCCGCTCCTGCACACGCGACTCCGGCTCGCCGGGCTGCTCCTTGAGCTGAGGCGCCAGGTTGGCCTGGCGCACCCGCCTGGGCAGCCCCGCGTGGGTGCCCGAGGTCACCACGGCGAGCGCCTTCTTGCGCGTACGGCTCGGCAGGTCGGCCTTGCCGTCACCCGCGCCCAGCGCCGCCTGCTCGGTCACCATCGAACGCGGCACGAGCACGACGGCCGCGGTGCCACCGAAGGGCGAACGCCGCAGCAGCACCTTGATCCCGTGCCGCTCCGACAGCGCGGCCACCACGAACAGGCCCAGCCTGTCGCTGTCGGCCAGATCGAACTCCGGCGGCGCGGCGAGCAGCGCGTTGAACGCGGCGTACTCGCCGGTCGACAGCCCGAGCCCTCTGTCCTCGATCTCGATGACGAACCCGTTGCTCACCAGGTCGCCGCGCACCTGGACGGTGGTGTCGGGCGGCGAGTAGATGGTGGCGTTCTCGACGAGCTCGGCCAGCAGGTGGGTGATGTCGGCCGCGGCCGTGCCGTCGACCGCGCCGGCCGGCATGTCGTCGACGTTCACCCTGGTGTAGTCCTCGACCTCCGCGATGGAGGCCCGGACGATGTCGATCATGGGCACCGGTTTGCGCCACGCCCGCCCGGGCGCGGCCCCGGAGAGGATCATCAGGCTCTCCGCGTGCCGGCGCATGCGGGTGGTCAGGTGGTCGAGCCGGAAGAGCTCCTCCAGCCGGTCAGGGTCGTGCGTACGCCGCTGCATGCCGTCCAGCAGCGCGAGCTGGCGGTGCAGCAGGCCCTGCTTGCGCCGGGCGAGATTGAGGAAGACCTGGCCGACCCCGTGGCGCAGGGCGGCCTGGCCGACCGCCGCCGTCACGGCGGTGCGCTGCACGGAGCCGAAGGCCCTGGCCACGTCGGTGATCTCAGCGGAACCGCTCACCTTGATCGCCTTGGCCTCCTTCTTCACGTCGACGTCCTCGCCCCGGCGCAGCCGCTCCACGATGTCGGGCAGGCGCGCCTGCGACAGCTCGACGGCGGCGGAACGGAGCCCGGCCAGCTCTCCGGCCAGGCGACGACCGAACCGTACAGAGATGATGATCGACGCGAGCACCGCGATCAAGCCGAGGCCGCCCGCGATGGAGATCTCGACGACAGTGCCGGTGGCGGCAGCGGACGCGCGTGCGGCCAGGGTGTCCGCCGAGGAGGAGCCGAGCCGGTCGAGCCGGGTCGTGAGCCTGTCGATCGTCTGGTTCCAGCCGTCGGAGCTGATCGGCGGGGCGCCGGTCCTCGTGATCCGCGCCTCCATGGTGGCGAAGGTGAGGAACGGCTCGGTGGCGAAGACCTCCTCGTACGGCTTGCGCAGCTGCACGTCGAGCCCGGCGAGGCCGCGCGCGTGCAGGAACTTCCTGGAGGCCGCGTACTCGGTGAAGGCGGCCGCCTCCGGCTGGGTGAGCCGGTGGTCGGCCATCGCGCCGACGATGAGCGCGCGCTCCCTGGCGATGTACTCCCTGGCCATGCCCATGGCCTGCAGCGAGGAGGCCTGCTGGAAGATCGCCAGGTCGGAGACGGAGACGAGGTGGTCGTAGAGGGTGAAGATCGCATCGAGGATGCGGTTGTACTCGTCGAGACCGGCGAGGCGGGAGCCGAGGCCGCCGTCGATGTCGGCCCTGATCGGCCCGAGCCGGTCGAGGGCGGAGTCAAGGGAGTCGATGGGCGGGCGCAGCTCGTCGCTGACCGCGCTGCCGGCCTCCATGACGGCCAGCTTGAAGTCGGTGACGGACCTGTCGGTGCGGGCGCGCTGGGAGCTGAGGGCCGTGGTGAGCTTACGCGTAGTGAGCGTCTCGGCGGAGCGCACCCGCTCGTTCTGCAGCTGTAGTCCCAGGTCGGTGGAGGTGAGGCCGATCGTCCGGTAGAGGGTGTTGGCGCGGAGCAGTGACTGGGCGTCGCCCATGGTGAGGTTGAGGACGAAACCCCAGAGCGCGCTCAGAGACAGGAGCGGTAGCAGCAGCAATAAGAAGATCTTGAACCGAATAGACCGGTTACGCGTGCTCATGTCCCAACCTCAAGTCCGGGGCATTTCCACACCTTGTGTAAATACACCTCCGGAAGATCGCATAGGAGACTAGCATCGTTTATGGTTCCGGCGCAGTGGGAGGAACACGTTCATTACCGTGATTATTGGGACAAGATCGTGCAGTCCGGACGATCCGCGCCATAGCACAAGTGGCGCTACCAGCGAGATCGCGCTCTCACGGCCTCACCGGCCAGCTCCTCCACGGCGCGCACGGCAGCCGTGACGGCGCCGCCAGGTCCGGGCTCCGAGTCGGAGCCCGCGATGGCGATCCGGCCGAACCGCCTGCGCGCCGCGTCCGCCGGGAACGGCCCGTCCGGATAGAACGCGTGCCAGGGCCGGCAGTACTCGGGCGCCCTCCCGTGGCCCCAGCGGTCGACCGTGATCGCCTCGATGTCCCTGGCCGGGTCGAAGCCGCCGGGGCCCAGCAGCCGGCCGAGCTGGTCGCGTACGGTCTGCTCCAGCCGGCTGAACGGAGTCCTGAACAGCTCCTGCCTGCCCGCCACCGAGCCCCGGTCGGGCCCCAGCTCCGAGCGGCAGGGCGTGGCCAGCAGGCGCACCTCTGACGGCGGCTCCAGCTCGGACAGACACCAGTACGCACCGGTCCAGCGGACCCGGCGGACGCCGACCCGCCGCCAGGCCCCGGGGTCGCGCACGCGTACCGTGGCGTGCAGCAGCGGCACCCTGACGGCCAGGCTCAGCGCCCGCCGCTGGTCACGGGGCAGGTCGGGCACGAGGTACGGGATGACCGCGCTCCAGCAGGCCAGGATCACCGCCCCGGCCTCGACGGTCATGACCCGGTGGCCGTCGAAGTAGCCCACGGTCGCAGAAGAGGCGCCGTCGCGTACGCACACGACCGGGCTGGACGGGCGGAACAGCACGCGGCCGTCCAGCGGCAGGGGGACGGCCTCGGCCGGACCCTCCTTCACGGTGGGTGAGTTGAAGCGCGACGGCTTGTCCCGGTCGAGCCCCAGCCCGCCGAACCCGGGAAAGCCGGTGCCCCAGGCGTCGATCGCCCCGAACGCCCGGGTGTCGTACCCCCACGCCCGGCACGACATGGTCCGGCAGAACCGCTCGACGTCGGGGTGCGCCCCGCACACCTCCAAGAGGAACCGCGAGTAGGTCAGCCCGGCCAGCCGCTCGTGTTTCTCCTCCGCCGAGAGGCCGGGGAACCAGTCGGGCGGATCATGCTGGAGCACGAGCAGGTCCTGCCGGGCCCGTTCGGCGAGCGGCAGCCGGGCGATCCAGCCGGGGGCGAACGTGACCAGCGTGTCGGACCCGAAGGTCTCCCGGTCGCACATCACGCCGTCCTCCTGCGGCCCGAAGCGGGCGGGGCGGGAGAACGAGATCCCGTCGTGGTTGTCGAGGACGAGGACGCTGTCGTGCGGACGCCGCCGCAGCCATTCGCGTGCCGCGCTCGCCCCGCTCGTGCCGCCGCCGACCACGGCCAGGTCGTAGCTCTCGCCGGTCGGCTCCGGCGGGCCCGCGTGCTGCCAGAAACGCCCGTCCCGCAGCGCGTGCGGCACGCTGAGCGCCCCGGCAGCACCGCCGCGCACGGTGAACGGCTCGGGTGGGTACGCGGTTCCACGAGCGCTCTCGGTCGCCACGAACCCCAGGGCCATCCCGTCGAAGAAGTCGCGGCGGGAAATGGGATGGTTCATCACGAGGTCTCGCGGGGTGGCGCTCATGGCGCGATCATCAGCAGACCGGCGAAAAGCCGGGCGAGCGACGCGCAGCGCGCCGGGAAACATTTTGCGCGGGCTATTACCGCGAATGCCCGTTTGGAGTAGCGTCCGGAATATCGCGAGCGGGGGGAGTCCGGTGGTCGGCAAGCAGGGCAGGGTCACGGGGAGGATCGGCCCAGGGCTCGTCGGCGAGGTCATGATCCCGGTCAGGGGCGGCGTGGAGGCGTTCTACGCCCATCCCAGCGTGTCCGACGAGGAGTTCGGCATCGGATCCATCGTGGTCGTCGTCGAGTACTTCCCCCCGCGGACGGTCTACGTGGCCAGAGCACTCGTCTGAGGGAGGCCCTCCGATGTCCCCCGAGCTCTACATCGCCGCCGCCGGCGTCGCCGTCGCGGTTGTCGTCATCATCCTGCTGTTCAAGGCCGTGTGGCGGGTCGCGGAGCCCAACGAGGCCCTGATCATCTCCGGGCTGGGCGCCCGCCGCCGGGGCGATGGCGTGGACAGCCTGGGCTTCAAGATCATTACTGGCAAGGGCACGGCGGTGCTGCCGGGGTTCCAGGCGGCCAGGCGGCTGCGGCTGGACACCAGGGCCGCCAACCTCCAGGTCTCGTGTGTCACCCAGCAGGGCATCCCCGTGCACATCCGCGGCGTGGTGATCTACAAGGTCGGCGACGACCTGTCCTCCATCGCCAACGCCGCCCGCCGCTTCCTCGACCAGCAGGACTTCATGACGAGCGCGATCCACGAGCTGTTCACCGGCCACCTGCGCTCGATCATCGGCAACCTCACCATCGAGGACCTCATACTCAACCGCGAGCGCCTGACCAGCGAGACCAGGGCGTCGGCCGCCGACGAGATGAGCAAGCTCGGCCTGATCGTGGACTCGCTGCAGATCCAGGAGATCGACGACGAGACCGGCTACATCGACAACCTCGGCAAGCCGCACGCCGCCAAGGTCGCCGCCACCGCCCGCATCGCCCAGGCCCAGCGCGACCAGGAGGCCACCGAGGCCGAGCAGATCGCCGCCGCGAACATGGCCGCCGCCCGCCGGGACTCCCGCATCAAGGAGGCCGCCTACCAGGCCGAGATCGACCAGGCCATGGCCACCGCCCGCCAGGCGGGGCCGCTGTCGGAGGCGACCGCCCGCCAGGAGGTGGTCGTCCAGGAGACCAAGGCCGCCGAGCTGGAGGCCCAGCTCGCCGAGCAGCGGCTCCAGTCGCAGGTGCGCAAGCCCGCCGACGCCAAGGCGTACGAGACCGTCACGCTCTCCCAGGCCGAGCGGGACGCCCGCATCGCGCAGGCGCAGGCCGAGGCGAAGGAGACCGAGCTGCGCGCCGCCGCGCAGGCCTCCCAGGTCAAGCTGGCCGCCGCGGCCGACGCCGAGTCGGTACGGCTGCGCGGAGAGGCCGCGGGAGCCGCCACGAAGATCGCCGGTGAGGCGGAGGCCCAGGCCGCGCAGGCCCGCGGTCTGGCCCAGGCGGAGGCGGCCAAGGCGCTGGGCCTGGCCGAGGCGGAGGCGTCGCAGGCCAAGGGCCTGGCGGAGGCCCAGGCGATCAGGGCGCGCGCCCAGGCGCTGAAGGACAACCAGGAGGCGGTCATCGCCCAGCAGCTCGCCGAGCGCTGGCCGGAGGTCGTGGAGGCGGGCGCGAAGGCGTTCGGGAACGTGGACCACATGGTGGTGCTGAACGGCGCCCAGGGCGTCGAGGAGCTCCTGGCCAAGGCCCTGACGCTCGGCGGCGCCGGCATGGGCCTGGCCAGGGCGCTGCTCAACGGCGGCGCTCCGAACGGCGTCACTCCCAACGGCGTCACTCCCAACGGGTCGGAGCCGGAGATCTCTGGCAAAGCGCCCTGAGCGGGAGTACCGTCAAATCAGGGCGAGCCGGGAAGTCTGGTCGGCAACGGATACGACCACGTCTTCCTCGGAGTAGGTCATGGACTTAGTGCTCGCAGGCATCATCGCCGCAATCGCCCTCGTCTGCGTCGTGGCGTTCAAGCTGGTCTGGCGGGTCGCGGAGCCGAACGAGGCGATCCTCATCTCGGGCCTCGGCGCGCGGGGCAGGGAGACGCTCGGCTTCAAGATCGTCACGGGGAAGGGCGCGCTGGTCGTCCCGGGGTTCCAGACCGCGCGCCGCATGTCGCTCGACAGCCGCGTCTCGCAGCTGGAGGTCCACTGCGTGACCAAGCAGGGCATCCCGGTGCACGTACGGGGTGTGGTGATCTACAAGGTGGGCGACGACTTCGTCTCCATCGCCAACGCCGCCCGCCGCTTCCTCGACCAGCAGAAGACCGTGGACGAGAAGACGCACCAGCTCTTCTCCGGCCACCTGCGCTCGATCATCGGCAACCTCACGGTCGAGGACCTGATCGTCAACCGCGACGCGCTCACCAATGAGATCCGCACGTCGTCGGCCGACGAGATGAGCAAGCTCGGCCTGAACGTGGACTCCCTGCAGATCCAGGAGATCGAGGACGCCACCGGCTACATCACCAACCTCGGCCGCCCGCACGCGGCCGCCGTGGCCTCGCAGGCCAGGATCGCCGAGGCGCACAGCGACCAGGAGGCCAACGCCGCCGAGCAGCAGGCCGCCATCAAGAAGGCCGCCGCGATCCGCGAGGCCCGCATCCAGCAGGCCGGGTACCAGGCAGAGGTCGACCGGGCGGCGGCCGCGGCCAAGCAGGCGGGTCCGCTGGCCGAGGCCACCGCCCGGCAGGAGGTCGTGGTCCAGCAGACGACCGCCGCCGAGCGGGAGGCCGTGCTCGCGGAGAAGCGGCTGGAGGGCGAGGTGCGCAGGCCCGCGGACGCCAAGGCGTACGAGCAGGTCACGCTGGCGGAGGCGGCGCGGCGCGCGGCGGTCGCCCAGGCGCAGGCCGAGGCCGAGAGCATCAGGCTGCGCGGCGAGGCGGAGTCGGAGGCGACCCGGCTGCGCGGCATGGCCGAGGCGGACGCGGCCAGGGCCAAGGGGCTGGCGCAGGCGGAGGCCATCAAGGCGCGCGCGGAGGCGCTGGCGAGCAACCAGGAGGCGGTTGTCGCGCAGCAACTCGCCGAGCGCTGGCCGGAAATCGTCGAGGCGGGCTCGAAGGCGTTCGGAAACGTCGATCACATGGTGGTGCTGAACGGCGCGCAGGGCGTCGAGGAAATGCTCGCCAAGGCGCTCACGCTCGGCGGCACCGGGTTGGGCCTGGCCAGGGCCCTGCTCAACGGCGGCACGCCAAGCGGAACGCCAAACGGCGCGGAACCGGAAATCGTTCGTAAAACCACTGAATCCCGCGAATAGCGACGTTACCTGTTTCCTTACTCTTCACTTCCTCTAGCGTTTTTGGAAATGCCGTTAGAGTGATTTGGAGAGCCCATGCTGAAGGCCATTTCCGGCATATTCCTGAGTATGGTGGCAATTGCCGGATGTTCCGGCGGCGACACGACCCCGTCGGCCGTTCCGACGGGGACGCGGCTGCCCGGCCCGCAGGCGTCCGCCGACACGGCCAGGCTCCGCGACGCCCTGCTGCCGGTGCCCAAGGGCATGCACGTCGCGTACGGCCCCGAGCTGGGCGCGTTCGGCTCGCTCAAGGCCACCCAGCTGGGTCTGGAGGCGATGCGCCAGGCGAAGCTGCAGCGGCCCGAGTGCGCGGGGGCGGCCCAGCTCGACGCCGCCAAGCCCGACGTCGCCCAGGCGCCGGCGGCGGTGATCTCCTTCGCCGCCGACCGTGGCTCCATCACGCAGGCCGTCGTGTCGCTGCCCTCCGCGGCCTTCCCCGCGCCGCTGCCGCAGCAGTGCGCCTCGTACACCGCGGAGGTCGAAGGCACGAAGGTGGCCTACAGGACGCGCACGCTGGCCATGCCGGCCAGGGGGGACCAGTCGCGGGCGTACCTCACCACAGCGGCGGGCGGCAAGAAGAACGCGCAGATCGGGTCCGTCATGATCAGGCGGGGGACGTTGGTCATGAGCATGCTCGTGGTCGGGCAGCGGGTGAAGCCGCAGGGGCTGTTCGAGCTGGCCCGCCTCGCCGACCAGAACCTCGCCCAGGTCACCCACTGACCCCGGCCCGTTCGGGGCGGGGTTGGGCCGTCAGATGAGGACGTGGTCGTCGGGGCGGCCCACGAAGGAGAACTGCGCGTTGCGGGTCAGCTTGATGTGGTCCGCCTGCCAGGTGTGCATCGAGGTGTCCGCACTGCGCCAGTAGACGAAGTTGAACCGGTCCGCCGAGTAGATCTTGACGGAGTCCTCCTTCAGCCGCCGCACCAGATGGGTGTCCTCGCCGCGGGTGATGTCGGCGAAGCCGTACGAGCGGAACATGTCGGCCTTGCCGAGGAACGTGCCGCCCTGGACCAGGAACGAGTAGCGGTGCTCCAGCCCGGGCAGCCGCAGCATCGTGGTGTTGCGGCCCTCGAAGTACGCGTAGTGCGCCCCCTTGCCGACCAGCTCCGCGTCCGAGTAGTCGAACGCGCGTACCAGGTCCGACAGGTAATGGTCGCCGTACAGGTTGTCGTCGTCCATCTTCGCGATCAGGTCGCCCTCGGCGGCGGCGATGCCCATGTTCATGCACGCGCCGAGCGACTGCGACGCGTCGGCGGGCAGGACCACGACGTCCGTGATCCCCGCCATGCGGGCCTTGTCGGCGACCACCACCGGGTCGATGTCCAGCCCGTGCAGCACCATGACGAGCTGGAGCGGCCGGTGGATCTGGCGGGCCACCGAGGAGATGGCGTGCTCGATCTGGGAGGCGCGGTTGGTGGGCAGGACGACCGAGATCGAGCGCGACCGGGGCGTCGCCCGGTGCCCGAGGTTCTGCAGGATCTGGTCCACCCGGTGCGAGAACAGGTGCTTGTCGAAGACCTCGCGCATCGCCAGGTGGCCCATCCTGGCCCGCAGCTCGGGGCTGTTGATCAGGTGCAGCACCTGGTTGTACGACTCGACCGGCTCCCGCGCGATGGGGATGAGGTCGCCGAAGGTCTCCTCGACGGCCCGCGACCACCCCGACACGACCGGCGTGGCGCAGGCGGACAGCTCGAAGACCCGGCGGGCGCACATGGTCGGCGAGTCGAGCACCGAGTTGACGTTGAGGAAGACCTTGTACATCCGGTACGCGGCCAGCATCTGGTCGTACGGGAGCTCGCCCACGATGTGCGGCCGGTACTTCTCCGGCCAGGCGTACTTCTCGTCCACCTCGCCGTTGCGCGCGAAGATGTGCAGACCGAGCTCCCTGACGGGGTCGAGCACGGTCTCCATCTGCTCGCGCCGCTCGGGATGCTTGTCGCGGAAGTACATCCCGGCGAAGACCACGTCGTGCAGGCGGCCCTGCCGCTGCTGGATCGGGTTGTGCACGCGGGGCTGGGCCGCGAACTGCAGCACATCAACCCGATCGTGTCCCAAAATCTCCCGATATTTCGGCAGCATGTCACCGTCGCAGGTGAACACGTAGTCGAACAGCTTGGCCGTGTCGATGAAGAAGTCGAAGTTCGGCGGGTCCTCCTTGTTCCAGAAGACCGTCGGGATGCCCTCCTGCCTGCACCAGGCCACCAGGTCGCGCAGCGGCTCCTTGGGCGCGTTGGTGCCGGTCATCTGGTAGCGCCAGCGCCCCTGGTTCCCGTGCCACGCCGACTCGCAGAACAGCAGGTCGGGCCGCTTCTCGGCGAAGATCTCCGGCCAGTCCTTGAGCCCGAACTCGATCTGGTCCCACTCGTACTTGAAGGCCATCCTGGAGAAGTCGTCCAGGATCACCGCGACCTTCAGGTCCGGCCTGTTGACCGGCCCCTTCGGCCACTTCACCGCCGGCACCTCGACCAGCGGCGGCCGGTGGTTGGCCGTCTCGATCGCCTCGGTGACCGGGGTGGGCGGCTTGGGCGCCTTCTCCTTCGACCGGACCGCCTGGACGATCTTCCCCGGGCTCTTCGAGCCCAGGGCCTCGCCCAGCTTGAACGTCCGCTTCGCCTGCGTGGCCTCCAGCTTCCAGGTCGCGTACGCGGCCTTCGCCTCGGCGATCTCCAGCCGCCTCCGGAGCTCCCTGACCTCGGCCTCGAACCGCTCGACGAGCTTGCGCTCCTCGGGCAGCCAGTTGACGGGGCCGAGCCGCTGGTACGTGGGCTCTTCGGGGGTTTCGGCCATGGTGATACGCCTATCGCTTAGCGGAGGTTTGTCATGTTACGGCGGATACGGCCGCTATTCGGGGCGTTTGGCCTGAGAGGCAGGGGCGAGGTTGTCGCCCTTCAGCCAGGCGGAGATCACCTTCGCGACCCGCGGCCCGGCCTGGCCGTCCCAGAGCACCGGCAGCTCGCCGGCCGGCGTGGCGGCGCCGTCCGCCAGCGCCTTCTCCGCGGCGGCAGGCAGGAGAGCGGGCGTGACCAGCCGGTTCGTGCCGTGCGTGATGGTGATCGGCCGCTCGGTGTTGGGGCGCAGGGTCAGGCAGGGGACGCCCAGCACGGTCGTCTCCTCCTGAACGCCGCCGGAGTCCGTGACGACCAGGGCGGCGCCGCGTACGAGTGAGAGAAAGTCCACATAGCCCAGCGGGTCGACCACCTTGATCGTCTCGCTGTCGACCAGACCCGCGGCGGCCAGGCGCGCCTTGCCTCGCGGGTGGATCGGCACCACGACCGGGATCTGCCGCGAGACCTCCAGCACGGCGTCGACCAGCTCCTTGGCGGCCTCCGGAGTGTCCACGTTCGCGGGCCTGTGCAGGGTCGCGACGGCATAACGGGCCGGTATGCCCAGCCGCTCGACCACGGGGGCCGGGTCCAGCGACGGCAGCGCCGCGTACAGGCTGTCGATCATGGGGTTGCCCACCAGGTGCACCTTGGACGCGGGCACGCCCTCGTTCGCCAGGTAGGACAGCGCCTCGGGCGAGGTGGCGAAGAGCAGGTCGGCCAGCGCGTCGGTGACGACCCGGTTGACCTCCTCCGGCATGCCCCGGTCGAACGAGCGCAGCCCCGCCTCCACGTGCGCGGTCCTGACGCCCAGCTTGGCGCAGACCAGGATCGCGGCCAGCGTCGAGTTCACGTCGCCGTAGACCACGACCAGGTCGGGGTCCTGCTCCTGGACGACCTCCTCCAGGCCGACGAGCAGCGCCGCGGTCTGCTTGGCGTGCGTGCCCGAGCCGACCCCCAGGTTCGCCACGGGCTCAGGCAGTCCGAGATCGGCGAAGAAGACGTCCGACATCAGCGCGTCATAGTGCTGACCAGTGTGGATGATGCCCTGCCGCACGCCGAGTTCACCGAGTGCCCGCACCACCGGGGCCGCTTTCACGAAATTGGGACGAGCACCCAATACGTGCAGGACCAGGGGGTTCTCCCTCATTGACCTCGCCTTTCATAGCGGAAGGGGAAAAACGTTGCCTATGGTACGGTCACGGCGTGGCATCCGACGCCAGTCGTCAAGACTCCTCAAAGGTTTCCGCGAAGTCCGCCCGTGCCGGCGTCGGTGGACTTCTCAAAGGCTTCGTTCAGCACCCGATCATCGTCTCCCGCGTCGTCGTGACGAAGGTCAAATCCGACCCGGTCCGCGTGGCACAGGCCGCGGCCGACGCGCTTCCGCCCCGGCTGCGCCCCGTCGTGGGCAGCGTGGCCTGGCCGGCCGCGCGGCGGGCCAGGCGCGTGGTGCGCAAGTTCGGCATGCGCGTGGTCAAGGGTCCGTGGAACGAGGCCAAGGAGCTGTGGAACGCCGGCCGGGTGAGCGAGGCCGCCGCGGTGCTCGAAGCCCACACCAAGTACCCGTTCGTCAAGCGCAGGGCGGCCTACTACCGGGGTGAGCTGGCCGCGATCAGCCCCGACCCCATCCCGCCCGGGCCCAAGGTGGCCATCACGGAGCGCGTCAAGGGGCGGGTGCTGCACCTGGTCACGAACGCGCTGCCGTACACGCAGGCCGGGTACACCGTCCGCACCCACCGCATCGTCACCTCGCAGCAGGCCGCCGGGCTCGACCCGCACGTGGCCTCGAGCTGGGGCTGGCCGATGTTCCAGGGGCACGCGGACGCGTCGCCGTTCGAGGAGATCGACGGCATCCCCTACTACCGGCTGCTGCCGGACGGGCACGGCGAGATGCCGTTCGAGATGCGCGGGCGCATGGTCAAGGGCGCCGACGCCGTCACGAAGCTAGTCGAACAGCTCAGGCCGCAGGTCCTGCACGCCGCCACCGACCATCGCAACGGCTCCGTGGCGCACGCCGTGCGCGACAGGACGGGCACGCCGTTCGTCTACGAGGTACGCGGCTTCCTGGAGGAGACCTGGGCCTCCCGCGACCCGATCCGCGTGGGCAGCGAGCGGCACGTGCTCCAGCGCGAGCGCGAGGCGTTCCTCATGCGCGCGGCCGACGCCGTGGTCACGCTGGCCGAGACCATGGCCACGGAGATCGTCGAGCGTGGGGTGCCCCGGGAGCGGATCCACCTGGCGCCCAACGCCGTGGACGACTCGCTGCTGACCGCGCACTACGACGGGGCGTCGTTCAGGGACGCGTACGGCATCGCGCCGAACGAGATCGTCGTCGGCTCCGTGTCCAGCATCGTGGCCTACGAGGGGTTCGCCACCCTGCTGCGGGCCGCCGCGCTGCTGCGTGACGACCGCACGCCCGTGCGGGTGCTCATCGTGGGCGACGGCGCCGAGCGCGACAACCTCCTGGAGCTGGTCGAGGAGCTGGGCCTCGAGGACGCCGTCCTGCCGGGCCGGGTCGGCCCCGATGAGGCGCTGCAGGCGCAGGACGCGATCGACATCTTCGCCTGCCCGCGCGAGGATCTTCGGGTATGCCGACTTGTTACGCCATTGAAACCCGTCGAGGCGATGGCGCTCGGCAAGCCGGTCGTGCTCAGCGATCTGCCCGCCCTGTCCGAGCTCGTCGGCTCCGACGGCGCCGGTCTCCTTGTGGCGCCGGGCGATCCGGCCGCGCTCGCCAAGGCCATCGCCGGGCTCCGGGAGGACCCCTCCCGGCGTGCCGAGATGGGTGAGGCAGGACGGGAGGAAGTGGCGGCGAAGCGGACTTGGAGCCGCGTTGCCGAGACTTACCGTGCTCTATACCGCTCTCTTACCGAATGATGACCTTCATGTTCGCTGTCACTTACGACGGGTTCGGTCGCATTAGGCGTGAGCTAGGTGGACTTGAGATAACCTTTGCGACCATGAAGTGTTGTTTCCGGCTCTCTAAGGCACTGCTGTGACAGAAATCGACTTGGCTGTCATCGGCCTCGGCTACGTCGGCATGCCCCTCGCCAAGGAGGCAGTCAACGCCGGCCTGCGGGTCGTCGGCGTGGACGTCGACCCCGCCAAGGTCGACGCGCTCAACGCCGGGCAGTCCTACATCGATGACCTGACCGACGCCGACCTCGAGCACATGCTGGCCAACGGGTTCAGCGCCACGCTCGACGAGACCGTGCTGGCCAGAAGCAACACGATCGTCATCTGCGTGCCGACCCCGCTGGACGAGGACCACCGCCCGGACCTGTCCGCCGTGGAGGGCGCCACCAGGACCGTCGCCCGCAACCTGAGCAAGGGCACGCTCGTCGTGCTCGAGTCCACCACCTGGCCCGGCACCACCGACGAGGTGGCCAGGCCGCTGCTGGAGACCTCGGGGCTCGTCGCGGGCGAGGACTTCCACCTCGCCTTCTCGCCTGAGCGCATCGACCCGGGCAACCCCAAGTTCGGGCTGCGGAACACGCCCAAGGTCGTGGGCGGCTACACGGCGACCTGCCGTGACCGCGCCACGGGGTTCTACGGGCAGTTCATCGAGCAGGTGGTGCCGGTCAGCGGCACCCGCGAGGCCGAGATGGCCAAGCTGCTCGAGAACACCTACCGGCACGTCAACATCGCGCTCGTCAACGAGATGGCGATCTTCTGCGACGAGCTCGGGATCGACCTGTGGGAGTCGATCGAGGCCGCGGCGACCAAGCCGTTCGGCTTCCAGAAGTTCCTGCCCGGTCCCGGTGTCGGCGGGCACTGCATTCCCGTCGACCCGTCGTACCTGTCGTACACGGTGCGCAAGCTCGGCTACCCGTTCAGGTTCGTGGAGCTGGCGCAGGAGATCAACGAGCGGATGCCGTCGTACGTGGTGGCCCGCGTCCAGCGTCTGCTCAACAGGCATAAGAAGGCCGTGAACGGCGCCAGAGTCGTTATGCTCGGCGTCACCTACAAACCGGACATCGCCGACGAGCGTGAGACCCCGGCGCTCCCTGTGGCGCGTGCGCTGCTGGAGCTGGGCGCCGAGCTGTCGTTCGCGGACCCGTACGTCAAGGAGTGGTCGGTAGACGGCACCGCGGTGCCGCGTGAGGAGGATCTGGCCGAGGCCGTGATCAACGCGGACGTGACGCTGCTCCTGCAGCAGCACGCCGCATTCGACCTCGACATGGTCGAGGCGAAGGCCAAGCTCGTGCTCGACACCCGCGGTGTGCTCACCGAGGGTGAACGCGTCGAGCGGCTGTAGCGACGGAGGGCTGCGCGCAGTGCACGTGCTCGTCATGACGGTGGTGCATAACCCCGAGGACGCTCGAATTCTGCACAGGCAGATTCGTGCCCTTGTGGATGCCGGTCATGAGGTCACGTATGCCGCCTCATTCACCGCGCACGGCGTCGTACCGCGACCGTGGGTAACCGGCGTGGACCTCCCTCGCGCCGCGCAGCGCAAGCGGATGGCGGCCGTGTGGGCCGCCCGGCGGCTGTTCAAGCGCATGCGCGACAAGGTCGACCTCGTCCTCATCCACGACCCCGAGCTGCTGTTCGCCGTCTGGGGCGTGCGCAACAGGCCGCCCGTGGTGTGGGACGTGCACGAGGACACGCCCGCCACGCTCTCGCTCAAGCCGTGGCTGCCCGCGCCGTTACGGCCTCCCGTGCGCTTCTTCGCCCGCATGCTGGAGGGCACCGCGGAGCGCCGCATGCACCTGCTGCTGGCCGAGACCGCATACGCGGGCCGGTTCAAGGACGCCCACCTGATCGTCCCCAACGAGACGTGGGTGCCCGACACCGTGACACCTCCGGGCGACGACCGGGTGGTCTACCTCGGCTGGCTGTCCAGGGCCCGGGGCGTGTACGAGGCCATCGAGGTGGCGCGGCTGCTGCAGCCGTACCGCGTGGCCGTGGAGCTGATCGGGTACGCCGACCCGCAGAGCCGTCCCCTGCTCAACCAGGCCGTCACCGAAGGCGTGCTGGAGTGGCGCGACTTCATGCCCAACGACGAGGCGCTCAAGCGGCTCGACGGGGCGCTGGCCGGGCTGTCGCTGCTGCACGACGAGCCCAACTACCGCCACTCGATGCCCACGAAGATCGTGGAGTACATGGCGCACGGCATCCCCGTCATCACGACCCCGTCGCCGCGCGCCGTCGAGCTGGTGGAGCGCTATGACAGCGGCGTCGTGGTGCCCTGGGAGGACCCCAAGGCCGTCGCCCAGGCGGTGCTGACCCTGCGCGACGACGTACGCGAGCGGCGGGCCCAGGGCGCGCGCGGCTACGCGGCCGCCCGCGCGAACCACCACTGGCCCAACTCGGCCAAGCGCTTCGTGGCCCAGCTGGAGTCCTGGGCCGGGGTCAAGCAGTAATCCATCGAGGGCGGTCTGAACGTGCGCTGGCTCTTCGTGGTCGCTGGCCTGGCCATCCTGGCCGTGGTCGCCACGGTGATCATCATTCTGCCGTCCTCTTCGGACAAGCCTCCGGTCGCGGCTTCGCAGAAGCCCAAGCCGTCGCACACCGTGCCGACGCCGAAGGTGACGAAGTTCACCGACCCCTGTGGAACGTTCGAGACCAAGGAGCGGGCCCCGTACGCCGTGACCGGCTACTGGATCATGCCCAAGTCGAACCCCTGCACCTGGCGCACCCAGCTGAAGGAGATCCACGACGTCGGCGGCGACACGGTCATCAGGATCGGCTACGGCCTGCAGTTCCGCACCGTCTCGGAGTCGGGCGAGATCCTGACCAGGGACGGGGAGGTCGACTCGCTCTACAAGGCGTGCCAGGAGGACGGGCTGACCTGCCACGACGCGGCCGAGCGCGACCTGCTCGCGGCCAACCCGGGCAACAGGGTCGGCCGCACGTACGTCTACCGCACGGACGAGTCGTTCGGCCCCAACCTGTTCCGCTGCCCCCAGATGGAGCACTCCGTCAAGGCGGGCAACCGGATCTACTACCGGCTCCTCACGCAGCCGGACGGCTCTGACGACGCCACGTGCGACTTCTCCGGCAAGGCCACCTCGTACGACATGATCCTGGTGGCCGGGTCGGACAAGGACAGCCTGAACGAGCTGCTCGACCTGGGCGATCAGTTCGGCATCCAGATCTATCCGGCGCTGCCGCTGGCGCCGCGCGACCCGAACATGCAGACCAGGGCGTACAAGAAGCACCTGGGCGCGCTGACCACGCTGACGCGGCGCATCGTGCAGGACTACGGCGCGCGCTTCGCCGACCGGACGTCGCTGGGGGGCGTCTACCAGCCGTTCGAGGTGCAGATGTCCGCCACCCTGGCCACGAACCCGACGCTGGAGGTCTACGCCGACCAGCACACGATCGTCGAGCAGGAGCTCGGGGGCAAGCCCATCCTGATCAGCCCCTACATGGACGCGCGCAAGCGGGTGCCCTTCGGCCAGACGCCCAGCCAGGTGGCCGAGGCGTTCAAGGCGCTGGCCAAGACGGGGGTCGGCATCATCGCGCCGCAGGACAGCCGGGGGACCGGCAAGGTGGGGCTGTTCTGGCCGGACCAGCGCGACGACGAGGTGGACGAGCGGCTGCGGTCGATGGTGGGGGAGTCGACGTACGGGACGGCGTACCACGGCTCCACGCGCGACTACTACCGCGAGATGTCGGTGGCCCGCGAGGAGATGGTCAACGCCGGCTACAAGGTGGACCTGTGGGCGAACGTGGAGGCGTTCGAGCCGTCGGGCAAGGAGCCGTGCGCCGCGCAGGGCACCCGGGGCAAGACGGACAAGAAGCGCCTGGACCAGGCCGTCACGATGGCGGGTCGGTATGTACAGAAAGTCGTCTCCTACATGTGGAGCGACTTCATGACATGTGGCAACCCCTCCCTCGAGAAGGAGGTCACCGCCGACTGGCGGCGCCCGATCGCGGTGGACGCCATCAGGCGGCCCCGTGACATCCAGGACGGGGTGGAGGTGCGCGGCTACAACCTCAAGGACGGCACCGTCACCATCACGTGGTCCGGGGGCACCAAGGACCTGGTGGTGTCCGCGGTGGGGTGGCTGGACGAGCAGCGGCTCGAGGACCTTCCCGAGGGGATGGTCACGGCCTGGGTGCCGTTCGACTGGACGCAGGTGCCCGCGGGCGAGTGGGTCAAGATCTCCGTGAAGGGGCCGACGGGTCAGGAGACGACGGAGCCGTTACACGTACGCGTCCTCACGTGACGGCTCGCGTACATGGGTGCCCAAAACTGCGTGTAACGTGCCGTGCATGGTCCCGAGCGTCCCGGTCAGCGTCGACCTGGTCGTGCTCACCGTCAGAAACCAGGCACTGAGCGCTCTGGTGTGGCGCCGTGACAACCCGCCGTTCCTCCGCCGCTGGTCCCTGCCGGGCGGCTTCATCCAGCTGGACGAGGACCTCCCCGCCGCCGCCCAGCGCATCCTCGCGGAGCGAGCCGGCCTCCCGGGCGCGCCGGTCCACCTGGAGCAGCTCCAGACGTACGGCTACCCGGACCGCGACCCCCGCCAGCGCGTCCTGAGCGTCGCCTACCTGGGCCTGGCTCCCGACCTCCCGGCCTCGGAGAAGGCCCACATGAGCTGGCAGCCGGTCGACTCACTCGCGGTCATGGCCTTCGACCACCGGCGCATCATGCAGGACGGCGTGGAGCGGGCCAGGGCCAAGCTGGAGTACACCCCGCTGGGGGCGGCCTTCTGCCCGCCGGCGTTCACGGTGGCGGACCTGCGGCGCGTCTACGAGATCGTCTGGGGTCGCCCGCTGGACCCGCGTAACTTCCACAGGAAGGTCACCAAGGCGGAGGGCTTCCTGGTGGAGACGGGCGGCACGACGACCCGTGACGGCGGCCGCCCGGCCAAGCTCTTCCGCCGCGGCCCCGCCGAGCTCCTCCACCCCCCGATGCTCCGCAGCCTCAAGGAGTGACTCGTTCAAGGGGCCTCGCCCGCGCACCTTCCCCACCCCGTCCAGGTGGCCGCGCTCGTGCGGTCCTCCGGCCGTCCGAGGGGCCGCGCCCGCGCACCTTCCTCTCCCCCTCCAAGGGACCTCAGCCCCGTACGGGCCGCGGGCCGCGCTGGAGGGTCAGGGGTTCAGGACGGCGGCCGTCATCGGGGTGTGCAGGGTCCAGCCGAGGGTCTCGTAGAGGGCCTGGCCCTCCGCCGTGGCCACCAGCACGCCCGTGCGCGCCCCCAGCGAGGCGGCCGTGGACGCCAGGGTCTGCATGACCACCGTGCCGAGCCCGCGGCGGCGGTGGTTGCCCGCCGTCTCCACCTGGTCCACGACGGCCGTGCGGCCCGCCAGCGCGAACTGCCCCCTGGCGGCGACCTCGCCCGCCGCCGTCAGCAGGCGGGCCGCCGTGACGCCGGCCCGGGTGGTGACGGCCAGCGTGTAGCCGGAGGGAACGAGGGGCGTCCTGCGGGTCAGTGACACCGTCATCATGAACTCCGGATCCTGCACCACCCACCGCTCCGGCAGGAGCGGGGCGACGGCGGAGGCGGTGGCGCAGAGCTTCAGCCACGTGCCCGGCGTGGTGATGGTCCTGGTCAGATGGTGGAGGATCCCAGGGGTCGGGGCGGTGACGATGTGGCGGGAGACGTGGCCGGGGAGGCCCACGTCCACCCGCAGGCCCCACGGCTCGACCACGGGACGAGGGGCGTTGCGGGAGATCACCCAGCCGTCCACCCAGGCCCGGACTGTGGCGGGATGGGCAGTTTTGAGAACCTCCGTCATGGAGCCCAGCTTATGGTCTGCCTCTGACAGACGACCGGGGCGTAGCAGGATAAAAAGGACACGGCGTGGCATCGCCGAGTCGTGACCCGCGCCAGGTAGGGTCCCCGTTGTGCGCGTTGAAATACATGGTCACCGGGGAGCTCGGGGCCTCTGGCCGGAGAACACCCTGCCGGGAATGAGCCGCACGATGGAGCTCGGCGTCCACGCGCTCGAGCTCGACGTCGCCCTCACCGCCGATCGCCGCCTCGTGCTCACGCACGATCTGACGGTCTCCGCCGTGACGAGCGCCGACCGGCGGCCGCTCAAGGCGGACGATCCGCTCTTCCCGTACGTCGGCAAGCCGATCAACGCTCTCACGCTGGCGCAGCTGCGCACGCTCGACGTGGGCGTACGGCTGCCGCGCCACCCCGACGACCCGTTCGCGCTGACCCAGGTCCCCATGCCGGAGACCAGGATGCCGACGCTCGGCGCCGTGCTGGGGCTGGTGAACGCCTACGAGGCGGAGGGCGTGCGACTGCACGTCGAGCTGAAGTCCGATCCCACCAGGCCGGAGCTGACGCCCGATCCCGAGCTCTTCACCGAGCTGGTCGTCGAGGAGCTCGACCGGCACGGCAGGCTCGGCAACGCGGCCGTCCTCAGCTTCGACTGGCGGATCCTCTCCCATGCCGCCCGGCTCGCCCCGGACACGCGGCGGTTCGCGCTGATCGAGCTGGACACCCTGCACTGGCACGACGACCTCGGCGACGACATACCGGCCGCTGCCCGCGACGCCGGGGCCACCACGCTCTCGCCCGAGCACATCATGGTGAACGAGGCGTTGATGGCCCAGGCGAACGCCGCCGGGCTCGACGTGGCGGTCTGGACCGTCAACGAGACGGCCTTGGCCGCGCGGATGCTGGACCTGGGGGTGGCCGGGATCGTCACCGACTACCCCGACCGGATGCGGGAGCTCTGGCGGGAGCGGGGGCTGGAGCTGCCCGAGCCCGTGGGCCCGCTCAAGCCGGTGGGGGTCTAGAGCCAACGCCGTTCAGTTAAGAGTTAGGGCTGTTCGTCAAAGCCGGTGAACAAAGCAGCGGAGCCGCTGTAGAAGAGGTGTGTCACTCCAAGACATC